>CAZPQA010000048.1:0-23659 GCA_964588535.1 uncultured Desulfobacteraceae bacterium | reverse complement strand
ATGCCGATTGTTTCAAAACCCTAAATCGTGGAAATTGTTACATCCACGTCCCTTATTATTCGGGAATAATCACCCTTACCCCCAACTTGCGCTGGTCCTTGTCCCCGGGTATCCAGGTTTTATCCGTTTTTATCACAAAAATCCCATTCTTCCCCTGGTCGATTCGCGGAAGCCTTATATCTACACTTCCCGCCTTTCGGAACGTGTGGCTTAATTTACTATACCCATCCTCGATTGTGACTGTCAGCGGCAGGGTTTTCTTATCTGCATAACATCCAAGAGTTATTTCCTCAGATACTCCATTTTCTGCAGACCCCTCTACAAATAGATACCCGGGCTTCCCATTGAGGGTCCAAAAGTCTCCTGAGAACCCCAACATGATAATCCTTCCGTTGTCGAATATTTGCTTACCGGAAATATCCGCATTTCTTATTGCTCTACTTAGCCTGGCGCGCAAATCTGAGGCCGGATTTCCGATCTGATCGGAGGTCAGGATAGATATTGTCTCCCAATCACGTTTTCCATTTTCAAAACGATTTCTTGCCTGCGCAACTGCTTCCTTTGACTGTCCACTCTTGTACTTTTCAAGTACAATTTTAGCCTTTAGTGTGTCATCTTCTGGGCTTATCAGGCTCGCTCTTTCCAGGTCCATCAGCGCCTTTTCAGATTGACCTAATCTTGATCTGAGTTCGGATGCCTCCTTGTAAAACGCAATACGCTTCTTGTTATTTGGAAAGTCAATTGCCACCTTTTCAAGATAAGAGGCCCACTTTGCCAGATCGATTCTGTCATACCAGCCTCCACTGACAACCCAGTAGAAAAAAAGGCAGGAAAAACAAAGTACGCATATTAAACAAACCAACCCAGCGCTCGGAAGCCTTTTCATTTCAATAATCCACCGGTAATAGTTGGGGCCTGCGCGGCAGCTTCTGATAATGTTTTACGGACAACCGGAAAATCAGGATCAAATGTTTTAATTGCGTCAAGCTGGGCCGTTGAGTGCTTATCTTCCCTCAAATTGGTACCACATTTAATGGCATAAACATTCCCGGCCTTCAGTATCCCGCCCCCGCCATACCGCCAGTTCTTCTTGTACAAATTTATTGCGGTATGGCAATTACGAAAAATATTTCTTTCAAAAACAACAACAGATTTGTCCTTTATCTCTATGCCAACATTGCAGTTTTGGAAGGCACACCCATCTATGGTGAGGTTGCTCTTCTCGCCCACAGAAATGCCTTTGTCTCCGGCCCGGGTAAAAACACATTTATCCACCCGTATATTGCTTGTCATCAAATCAAGTGTATCATTGCCGCTGTTCATAAAACGGGACAATAACACTTTTCCCGAAGAGATATCCACGTCCAGCGCATCACTTCTGGCCTGATCAAAAAAACAGCCCTCAATAATGAAATCCTTACAGTATGCCAGGTGCATGGCATCATCACCGAGGTAATTACGGCCAATAGTGCTGTCCCTGAGAACCAGGTTATCAACCCCGTGCATCGATACCATCCCGCCATAATAGATGAGATTCCTTTTAGCCTCAGATCCCCCCTGCCAGCTACATTGTTCGAAAACACTTCCCGAGCTTTTCTTTCCCTGTAGCACAAATACCCCCCAGGGTTTTCCGGAATCAATGGGCTCAAAACGGATTGGTTCATCAAGAGTCCCCTTTGCCGTGACCTTACCGTAACAGAATATGGACACTCCTTTGCCGAGACGTATGGTCGTGCCGGGGAGGATTGTTAAAGAGATGTGCTCCGGATATGTCTGGGTCCGGGTCAAGGTCAATTCCCCCGGACCCAGGAACACCGTCTTCTTTGCTGGCTCAGGCGGTACCTCCCAGGGGTGAAGTGAGACTGTTTCTTCCGAAATTCCCTCAGGTATTGGCTCGTAGACTGTATCCAGTGCCTGTCCTGTAACAACATTCTGTGACTGAATCTTTACATCATTCACAACTCCATCATGGGCGTCTATGATATAGTCGTATTCGAGAGGTGAGACTTTTAGCTGATGGTCTCCAAATAGGTAGTTGCTCAGGCCTGTTCTTTGACCTGTTTTCCTGTAACCGGGCAGCACTTCCTCTTGAAGAGGGATAACGATTTCCCCGTTCACCCGGCCGGTTTTTCCCACCAGAATATCCTTCTCGTCAAGGACAAGATTCCTGTTGACATCCCGGAAAATCTCAGCAGAACGGAAAGAACCGAAAATCTCCATCCCGGTAATGAGCCTGCCCACATTACCGCAAACAGCAAGATGGACCATGTATTTTCCACTGTCTCCAGACTCTGACAAGCTGCAAATCATTTTGCTCTGACTCAAATAAGAACGAAGCATTGAAATGCGCTTATTGATTTGAACTTTATACCTTTTAACACCGTTATCATATCCCACCATTGTTAAAGGAATACAGGGGTAAGTCGGGAATTTCATAACATTAATCCCATGCCCATACTTCTGATCACGATACACATCGGCCTCCAGGGCCGGGCGGATCTTGTGGTCATACTCATCTATTCTGCTCAGGATCTTGTCCGGCAAGAAAGCGCCCTCATCTATCAATTCATACAGCCTCTTTTTTCGCAGCAAATCAAGCTCGGGGATCAGTTTCCATTTATTGAGTAAAGGACTGGCCGCTGCATCAAGTTTTGGATTCGGCAAATGCCAATCGTCTATATCCCAGGAAACAGGCTGAAATTTTCCAATGATAGGATCGAAATATATTTTGTGATTATGGTTGTATTCGTGGTGCATACATGCCACAAGATTATCGAGGCTAAAAAAAGATGCGTACACCTCTTTGTCGAGGTATCTGTTGGCGAAATTATAAAAATCCTTTAGATCAGGATTGTTCACGGCAGATATCAGGCTCTTAATATCATCTCGATAATCCTTTTCTTCTGCATTCCTGCTTGCCGATTTTTCCCACCATTTTTCATTCTTCCACAGGAGACTTACCCCGGATTTTTTATCAGGTGGTGCGCCATCTCCGCTGTAAACACTTCCGGGCATTTTATTGAAACGGCGAATAACGCTTTCATCAATGGGATCCCAGAAAAGATGGACCCCCTTGTAAATGTTATTCACGACCAACTTCACCGGATACACACGGGGAGAAATAAGGCCGATCTCTTTAGCCAGGTCCTGTACAACACATTCGTTTAAGATAACGGGGGTCCTTGGATTTTTTATGTTAAGTTTTCTGCTGTTTTCGATCAGTTTCGATCTCTTTGTTTTTATTCGCCAGGATTTCTGGTCATACAACCAGTGCCAGTGGTTGTCCCCCATGTATCTTGCCCTTACTGTATATGACTTCCCCTTATATTTTATGTAGGCCCTGTAATAATGGTCTTTGCCACTCTTTGGCAGATCTGAATTGAGCGAAGCAAGATTTTCACCGTCTATTGACATCTGAATCGTTGGCAGATTTTCATCCTTCGGCATCTCGGGAGCAGTTGTGCTAATAAATGTCTTTATCAATGAGTTTCTCAAAAAGAAGTGCATGATGTCGGCATTGAATGATGGGGCCTGCCCGCGGCATGCAATGTCGGCAAATCGCTTATATTCCAGATAGGAATCGAAGATCATCCATCCAATCAGGATAAGAATCGGCAAAGAGATTACCACTGCCGATTTTATTGAAATACGGTACAATCTTTTTAAGGGATTTTTCTTGGCTAAAAATAACATTTCAGACTTACAAATCCACCTGCTGCTGGCCTTCTATCAGCGTCACCTTATGATTATCGTTTATCTTTCTGATATCCCTTATACACTCCTGCGGCTTGAACCGCCTTTTCATTGTCACGCTATATATCAATTCGATAAGTTCGCCAATCTTCACTGTCTCCATACTTATCAGGCTTGCATCACTGAAATGTTTTCTGAAAACATCATCAAACGAAGTCTCATATGGAAAATCTTCGGGGACCTGTATCATGACAATCCGCTCTCTGACCTCTTTTGCAAAGAGATTCATTTTGTACATGAGCAATATAAAACCGCATATAATAAAGGTCACAAATACGGCCATTCCGTAAAAACGCGTTCCACATGCCATCCCAATGGCCATGGCAAAGAACACAAACCCTACATCCCTGGTTTCCTTTATTGCGTTTCTGAACCGGACTATTGAAAGGGCCCCAACCAATGAAAATGCCCTTGCCAGATTGGAGCCAATGATAAGCATTATCACAGAAACGACCATAGTCATCAAAACTACCGTCTGCACATAAGACTGCGAATAAGAAATGCCCCTGTGCGTTTCCTTGTAGGTCTTCGCAATCACCAGGGCCAACAAGAATGAAAGGCCCATGGCCAGCGCAACATCCCACATGGAGAAAACATTCGTCATATCCTTCAATTTTTCCATTTCCTTGATTAATTGATCCATTTTTCGTGTGTCTCCGATATTCTTATTGGGTTAAAGTTGGCATCCACGCAAAAATCCTGTTTACATGGATTTAGGTATTTTGAATTATTTGTATTTCCTTTTATTCTTCTTTCTTCCTCAAGCCGCAAATTTCGGCAGTGTCATTGCCCGGTTATAGATGTCAAGGACTTCTTCCGCGCTTTTCTCCCATGAAAACTTCTCAGCCTGCATCACGGCCTTCTCCCTGAGCGCTTGGCGGTAGACATCGTCTGAGCTAAGCTTTAAGAATGCCTTGGTCATATCATGCTCGTCAAATGGATCTATATGATGTGCTGCATCCCCGGCTACCTCGGGCAAACTCGTAGCATTAGAGGTTATAACTGCAGTACCCTGGCCCATGGCCTCCAGGACCGGGAGGCCGAAGCCCTCATACAGAGAAGGATAAACAAAGCAGAAACAATTTCGATATAGCCACGCAAGTTCCTGGTCTGAGACATACCCCAGGATATGAACATTATTGGTCACACCCAGCCCTCGAATAAACTCCTCAAGGTCTTCTTCCAACCACCCCTTTCCGCCGGCAAGCGCCAGTGGGCGCGGGGAATTGCTTTGGCGAACATAATCGGAAAAGGCCCTGAGAAGCCGTCGTAAGTTCTTACGAGGCTCGAAAGTGCCCACAGCCAACCAGAATTCTCCGGCCTGAATCCCTTTCACCGCTTGGCCCTGCCTTCGGCCGGTTTTTTCCAATCCAAACCGACTCCCCAAAGGCACTACCCGGATTCGCTCCTCCGGATAGTGCGGGAAAAACTCCAAGAATTTCTTCCTGGAATAATCCGAGATTGAAACGATAAAATCAGCACAACTCGAAGCAGAAAAAACACCTTCGAAACATTTACCCCTGTTCTCTTCGGTGGTGAGATCAGGATATTCTAAAAAACTAAGATCATACAGAGTGTAAACCAACCTGGCTTGCTTCAAACCCCAGGGGCAGGAATAGTTATTGGAATGAATGATGTCAGGCCTTCCTAAATCCTTTTCGCCATCCGCCGGGAGATTGGTCCAAAAAGTTATGGCCTTTACGAAATCCTTGCCGACCACCTTTCTGGTTATATTGGGTTGATCAAACTTTCGGGTCGTACTCTCACCTTTCGGGTCCCAAAAGCTGGTGCCAAAATGTGGGTAAAGAATATATTCATCTGCTGTGTTACGACGAATCAGCGCCTGGATCAGGGAATCGGCAAAATAACCGCATCCCGCCTTGCTGTTGCCTGTCTGACTAATGTCAAACCCGATCTTCATATAACGGAGACCCCCACCACATTTCGTAACGAAGCCCCAACCCATTTACTCATTCTTATCATGGCGTTGATAGGCAATCTTTGCCTCCAGTGCGCAAACGAAGCAATGCTGAAGCCGACGAGCAAAAGCACATACCTGAGGTCTTCCACCGGGTTCCTGCGTTTATACCCCTTTCGGTCAACTACGGCGTGGGCATAGTTATATATCCATCTATCCGGCACCTTTCCTAATCTCTTCTTAAGCATATCATTCATTTCCCGATGGACGGCAACGCGTGCTCCCAAAGTCTTGTTCTCCCCATACATCCTTGATCCGGCCAATTTCTTCTTGAGTCTCGCAAAAGGGGTCACAGCCCCCAGGCGCAACCAGTATTCATAGTCCATGCAATACCTTAAACTGCTATCAAACAGTCCCACTTCTTCAATCAACCGGCGTTTGAAAAAGACCGAGGGCTGACATAAAAAGCATACCTCTTTAAACCGATCATAATTCCAGTCCTCAGTATAATAGGGCTCTATCACGGTGCCATTTAAATCGATATGGTCGGCATCCCCGTATACAACATCTACCTCCGGATGTTTTTCGAATAACGCGAGAACAGCCCTCAACGCCCCGGGATAATAGATATCGTCAGAATTCAAATAACCGACAATTTCTCCTTTGGTCCTTCTTATCCCTTTGTTGATGGCGTCTGCCTGGCCATTATCTTTTTCAGACACCCATCGTATGCGACCCCCATATCGTTTCAGGATTTCTACGGTTTCATCCGTGCTGCCGCCGTCAATAACCACGTATTCCAAGGCAGGAACATCCTGGGTCAGCACACTTTGAACGGTCTCCTCTACAAACCGCCCCTGGTTATAGGAGGGGGTGACCACACTTATACTGGGGAGCATTCGGTACCTATCTTCATCAAAGACATTCTTTTTCGATCAGGATGGATCAACCAGCATCCATGGCATTTAACCCCCAAAGCCCTGATATCTTCCCCAATTTTGCATTCGGAAGGACTAAAGGTCGACGCCACAGTGAGGGTAAAAAGGCATTTCTCCTGGGGCAGAGACTGGTTTAGGACGATTCCCCCCCCACTACGAATATGCAACCGCTGGACAGTCTTACCACCGCATTGCAGTTTCAGCTTGACTCGTTTCACAGGGAGCCACGAGGGTGCGCTGAGCTGAATTTCTATGGACCGATTTCTCGGTCCTTCACCGAAGCCGATCATCATTTCCTTGCCGATCCAGCCATCTTGAAATATCCCTGACACGCCTTCTGAAACGGGTGGGGGGTCCCTTAATGCGGACCTGAATATCTCCAAATATTTGTGCGTCATGGTTTCGGAAGAAAAATCGGCGGCGCGGGCATAACCCTGTTTAGCCAAATCTTTTCTAAAAGAGGGGTTCTTTGACACGCGTTCCATGCAGTTGACAATATCCCCGGGTTTGCGCGGATCGAAATAAAGAGCCGCCTTACCCGCAACCTCAGGTAGGCTTGTGGTATTACTGCAAAGGACCGGCTTTCCAATGGACATGGCTTCCAGAACGGGAATTCCAAAGCCCTCGTAGAGGGAGGGGAAAATCAGGAATTCACAGCCAAACCACACGGCCGCAAGCTTTTCTTCCGGGACAAACCCCAGGAAATGGACCCGTTTCTCCAGACCCATCTGCATAACTGCCTGTTTCATAGCATCTTCCCCGCCATTCAGGGCACCGGTAAACACAAGATCAATGGGGCTGTCGGGATTGCGCGCCAGAAACATGCCATAGGCCGTTAAAAGCATGGGGTGGTTCTTGTGGGGCCAAAAGTTGGCAGGATAAAACATATAGGGATTGTTTTCGATGCCGAAATCTTTAAGATATTCAACGCGTTCTCCCGCTTCGGGACGCGATAACCTTGTTTGAATGCAGATAGGGACAGCGTGGGTTCTTTCAGGGGGAATTTCAAGATGCTTGAGGACTGTTTTCCGGGTATATTCTGAAATACAGATGATTCGGTCTGCTTTTCGCTTTAATTCCGACATGAAATCGTTTCGCAAACCAACCTCATGGCGGCTGAAAAATTGGGGCAGTTCCCTGTGTTGAAGGTCGAGGACGATGGAAACCGTCGGAATGCTCCCTTCTGCGTAGGTGGGGGCGGTAAAGGGACAGAACAGCAGTTCCACGCCTTGTGCTGACAAGCTTTTGCCCATGGAAGACGTACCTCTGGCGAAGCGTCTAAGATGGCGTCTGATTCTTCCCATGGCTCGGTGAAAGCGAGGGGAATAACGGGTGTACGGGGCTTTAGGTTTTGGCTCCTGGCCTGTCAGAACGCAAGACCTTCGCATATTGGGACTATCCAGGATTTCCAGATCTTCATGGTTCCAGGATGCCGTCAGGATCAAGAACTGGTCTTGAAGCGCCATTTCATGAAAGGATTTCAGGAGCTCAATGGCAAGGATCTTGGCGCCGCCGTTCTTTCCGCCGGGAAGGGCAGGCGTCATATCGACTGCAATGAAAGCCAATTAACTGTACCCCCCTCAAACCGTATAACCTAAAGCAAAAAAATTATTCTTCATCTTCATCGTTTTTCAAGAAATCCATTTTTTCCAGTTTTATAAATCCCAACTTTCTGGCTTTTCTGACCACTTGGGTACTTTCAAGGGCCCGCCAGCCCTGCTCTGCCACCAGAGCCCTTTGTGTCTCTTGGTGCAATTGCTGTTTCAACCCTTCTGCTTTGGAAAGGCATTCGTCCAATTGTTTTCTGATCTTCTTGCTGTTGCGTTTGGGCACAAGACTTTTAATTAGACCCAATCGGGCGGCTCGATCTGCTTCGCAGACCTTCAGCATTGCTGTCAGTTCCTCGATTTGTTCCAGACGGGCTTTCCGATCAATCTCGCAGGATTCAAGTAAACGGGTCAGTCTTTTGACTTGTTTCAGACGTTTAACCCGGTCCAGTTCGCTCATGTTCCACTGTTTATACGCATGAGGGGCGTAAGACTTGAGGGCCTGAAACAGCACATTGTCATAAACAGCACCAAACCGGGGACCCAGGGTTGTATCCAAGGGAGCTTGGGTGGGTGCCGAAAAGGTTTCAGCGCTGTTTTCCATTCCATCGGTTGATCCTGCGCCGTTTGTCACGTCAGACTTTGAAAGCTGATCCTGACGTAACAAATCATCATACAGGTTCAAATAATTTCCCGCCTGAACATCCAGAGGGTAATCCCTGACGGCCCTTTCGCGACCCGCTTTTCCCATGGAAAAGCGTTTTTCGGGGTCCAGTGCAAGGGCGACAATTGCCTCGCCCATTTGTTGGGTGTCAAAGGCTTTGACCAGAAGGCCATTCACACCGTCTGTAACCATATCGGAAACGCCCCCCACATCAAAAGCCACCACGGGTGTCGCGCAACTCATGGACTCCAGTATGGTGTTGGGAAGATTATCCTCAAGGGAAGGCAGCAAAAAAATATCCGCGGCGGAATAGGCGTCTCTTATTTCTTCATCCGTACCCAGTCGTCCCAGTGAAATGACGGGGATTCCCATGCTTTCCAGCTGGCCATTGGGCTTTCCGAAACAGAGGAGCCTCAACTGGTCTTTCCGCAGCAACTCCTGAAAAAACTCATTTTCTAAACTGGACTTCATGGCACCTATCAGTTCGGCAAATCCTTTCCTTTTTTCAGTGCCATCTATGGCACCGAAAAGAAATGTGACCGCATTCTCCGGGATTTCGAGGCGCTTTTTGGCTTGATCCTTGGGTAACGGAGAATAGAGGTCTGTTTCCAGCGAATTGGCAATTACTTCAACCCGCAAAGATTTAAACAGGCGGCTTTCCCTGGCGCAACGGCCCATCCATCGGCTTGGCGTGACAATGGTTAAATTGGCATTTTGGAAAAGCGCTTCTTTGTCCCAGAGGACGGTTTCAGGCAGAGAAAAAGGGTCGCTTGCAAGCTGCGGACATGTTTTGCAACTGCTTTGGTATTCCTTGCAACCGCTGGCGTAATGACAACCTCCCGTAAAGGCCCACTGATCGTGTAATGTGTAGACAACCGGTTTACCCAAGGCGAAAACATGTTTCAACGTCACGGGCGACTGAAACTGGGAAACCCAATGCAGGTTGATGATGTCGGCGTTTTGCACCAGGGGCGACCGGGAAATATCGTAGCCGGGATAGGGGAGCGAAAACAAAGTGTTACTGATGTCCGTTCGATGCGCGTCGATGTATTGTTCTTGAATGGGTACTTTCAGAAAAAACGCCTTCTCATCCGTTTCCTGCTTTTGGCCGAGAGCGGAAACAAAATCGTCATCCGTCTCTTTGTATCTGACCAGCATGCCGCTGTCCTGATCCATATGGCGCAAGCCGCGATGTAAACGATATGTGGCCCTCGCTGCGCCGCCTTTGATATCATACGTGCTGATTTGTAGTATTTTCATCAGTTTATCATGCCTTTTTCAAAGGTCCCGGTTTCATCTCAATCATTTCTAACCCCCATCACACCCCATGAAAAAAAGGGCGCATCAAAGACTCAAGGGCTGGCGATATATTGTCTTTCAGCAGGCGGCTGGCGTAAACTTCCCCATAGGCCCTTCCCATGATATTTGCGACAATCTGGTCAAGAAGCAACATCTGTTTTTTTTCATCTTTCATATGGTATTTTTCCCGAATCAGATGAAAAAGCGTTTCTATTCTGGATTCAATATTACCAGCCGCCTTCTTTACGCTTTCCGGCATGGGTTCCTGCCGTCGAAAAACCCTGTCGGTCAGAAAATGTCTTACCCGGCTGTCTCGGGGATATTTCCCGAGGATTTCTCCAAGCAAAGATGCTTCACCCGGATATTCTGGCTCACCGGCGAAAGTGTCGGATCGCAGGCTGGAAACGAAAGAGAGCACGCCGCCGGTCAGGTCCTTCAGATCTCCTACCTCCAGAAAAGACAGATCATCTTCCACCCGCCCCATGATCTTTGCACACCAGAAAGAATTGATAATCTGGCGGCGAAATGCGTATTGCGGCTGACGGTTGTGGGAGTGTTTCACCTGGATACGGGGGTTATAAAGGATTTTATGACCCATTAACAGGTTTTTTTGGGCCCAGGCCATGTCTTCGGCAAAATCCACCTCCGGAAAAGGCGCCTTCAATAAACGGTCCTTTCGGTAGATGGCGCACACATTATCCAGCCCAATCATCCGGTAGGCCCGATGGTACGGCATTTCCGCATAGGATTCAAGGGATTCAAGCTCTTGAATAACGGGTTCATGCCCCCTTGCTTCATTGATGGATTCGATTTCGAAGCGGGCAAAAGGTGTTGCATCATCATGGGGTATTTGCGCTGTGTATACAGCTGCCACCGGGTAATCATCCAAGGCCTGGATCAACCCCGAAAGCCACTCGTCAGAGGCGGGGATTGCATCCTGCACCATAAAGACAATTCTCTCGTGATCGGCCAACGAAATAGCCCTATTTCGGGTCTTGGCATGGTGAAACTGTTTCGCATCAATTCTTTGGACCTGTGCTCCGGCGTTGATAGCCAGTTCAACTGTTCTATCGGTTGAGCCCGAATCAACGATAATCAGTTGAAGCGGGTCTGTATAGTCCTGCCGCTTGATGGCAAATAGGCACTCTGAAAAAATTCGGCCCCCGTTACAAGTGGGTATGATGATGCTGATGCCGTTTTCCATCATACGGGTCTTGCCAGTACCGTCAATTCAGCGATTTCAAACGTTTCCTTGGCGGCCGCAAAGGAACATCCCTCTAACAGCCGGAAAAACGCCGCCGCTTCGGGGCCTTCGGTGTAGCGTGTGGAAATTTCCTGCTCAATAATAAAGCCCGCCTCGGCAAAGACCGCACGCATGCTCGCGGGGGTGAAGAAATGAATGTGCTCAAAACACAGAATCCCGAAGGGAACATACTCAAACTCCCCTTCCAGCATATCCCGAATCACCGACCAATGCGTTACGCACGGACTGCTGGCAATAAGGCTCCCGCCCGGTGCGATGGCGGTGCGCAATTGCTTCAGGAGTGCCAGGGGAGACCTCAGGTGCTCCAGCAGTTCACCGCACACCACACAGTCGTAAGTGCGATCAAATGTCACCGCCTGCACCGGCTTGGCGATTACACAGTCCAGCACCGCCTCTGCTTCATGAGCCACATGGGAATTCATTTCAATTCCCGAAACATGCAATCCGGGACGCGAATGCTTCAGCGATTTTCCAAACTGCCCCGTTGCACACCCGATGTCCAGAACACTGTTCGCGGCGGGTGGTACCAGCGCCTGCAAGTCCTCGCGCGGCGGATCCAGCATATTCCCAAAGCGATGAATGTATACATCCCCCGCCACCGAAAGCGTCCAGCCTTTTTTGCGCAGGGCGGAGGGAATTTCCGTAAGTTCCGTCTCCGGCTGCAAATCGCGCAAGGCCTCGGTACGCAAAAGCTGGCAAAAATCCTGCAAAACGTCAGTCTCCACGCGAGTGCCTTTCCTGGCATAGCGGTCAGCCAGTGCCTGATAGTCCCGCCGGTTCAGATACATGTAAGGCACGGACGTCAATTGCAGGCCTTCCGCGAGATTCGAGACCGGTCCCACGGCCCCCACACGTGCATCGGCCAGGAGTGCTGTGCGCAACCCCGCAACCACATGCCCGGTCGGGATCAAGGTAGCCTCTCCCACAGCCAGTATTGACCGGCGCGAACCGGCCAACTGCAGAAGCTCGCCTGCCGTAAGCAGCGTGTTTGCGTTCACCCGAATGGGGGCGTCTTCCTGCCGGGAAACGGCAGAAAAACCCTTCAAACAG
Source organism: uncultured Desulfobacteraceae bacterium (assembly GCA_964588535.1). GTDB lineage: Bacteria > Desulfobacterota > DSM-4660 > Desulfatiglandales > Desulfatiglandaceae > NaphS2. Next base: position 11,226 of record CAZPQA010000048.1, on the reverse strand, counting down.
AACTTCTCTTCCTGCGCGTAGTATTCTGAGGCAGGTCCCGCGGTTGAGCGCACCACCACCGCAGGACGGTCTCTAACCTCGGCCACCAGATAATCAAATACCGATTCAAGGCGGTCCAGAGCGCGATCTTTCTCGTAGAGGGCCGCTACCTCCGGTCCCCGTCGGCGCAGATGCGCCTGCAACTCCGGATCGCGCCAGAGTTGCTCGACTTGTTTGGCCATTCGCAGTGGATCTCCCGGGGGGGCCCAGAGAGCGAAGTCGTCCGTGTCATCAAAATCGCGGTAACTGGGGATATCGCTCAGCACGCACGGCAATCCGCAGGCAAGCGCCTCCAGCGCAGGCAGTCCGAAACCCTCCACAGCCTGGGAACACGACAGGAACAGATCCGACGACTGATAAATGGCGGGAACGTCCGCAGGCGGAACCCCATGATAGTAGTACTTTGCTTTGCAGAAACGTTTCTCTTCTTTGGCCTGATTAAACTGATTCAGCCGTACGAGCCGCAGGCCACACGCTTCACAGGCCAGACGCGCGGCCAGCAACCCCTGGGGCATGCCCTTGATCGCCCCGTCAATCTGGCCGTCAAAGGGCCCGACCAGCAACAGACGTTTTTTTCCGGGAAGGTGCTGGGCCGGCCTCCAAAGAGAAAGATCCATGGACTGCAGCACCCAATGCCAACGCCCCGGAAAACGCCGCGCCATCCGTCGCGCCAGTTCGGGACTCATGGCAATCTTCGGTACGGGAAGCTTCAATGCCTGACGTGCGCGGGCTTTGTCCTCATCAATCTGGGCGCAGGCTTCATCATTGCCCTGCACCAAGTGCACCAGCAGTACTGCCTTTTCCGCCAACGCCAGCACGTGCGCGCGGTCGGTGGCAATTACGAGATCAAAGGACGAGACATCTTCCTGTTCCCAAGGCCTCGACACGGTGCGCACCCGGCACGGCGCATCCCGCCAGGGCGAAAACACCTTACGTGCCATGATCACAATATCGTGTCCGCGCGCTGTCAGTCCTTCCGCCTGTTCGAAGACGACCTTGACGCCGCCCCATAGCGCGGTCGATTCCAGACAATACGCGATCTTCATGATATGACCTTCTCCTGCTCAAGCGGCTTCATTTTAAAATCCTCCCCTTAATGGCATCACAGGTTCTCCATTTTTTCTATGATAAACGGGGGTCGGCCCTTGATTTCCTCGTAGATCATGGCAAGATATTGTCCCATAATGCCGAGGCTGATCATAAGGATACTGCCGATGAAAAGCAACAGCAGGATGACGGTTGTGAATCCTTCAACCGCTCTGCCGGTCAGCTTCATGAAAAGGGTTTGAATACCTAACAGGATGCTGGCAATAAACATGATGCCGCCCATAAAAGTGACCACCTGCATGGGCAATGACGAAAAGGAGCATATGGCCCGGACGGCAAGGGTGATCAAAGAAAAACGGCTCCATTTTGAGTTTCCCGCAACGCGATTGTCGGGGGAAAAGGAGACCGAGACGTTGCGAAAACCGAGCCAGGGCACCAGCCCGCGAAAAAACCGGACGTTTTCGGAAAGGGCAATGTAATGGTCCACCACGCGCCGGTCAAGCAGTTTGAAGTCAGTTGCCTGTCTCAGATTGTATCCTGGAAGCAGTGTCATGGCGGCGTAAAACAGTCTCACAAACAGACCCTTGATGGCTGTTTCCTTCTGTCTGCTTGTTTTCACGCCGTGGACCACATGATAGTTTTCTTCCTTCCAGAGATGAACCATTTTCGGCAGCAATGCCGGGGGATGCTGCAAATCGCCGTCCATGACAACCGCGGCTTGTCCTTTACTGAATTTCAAACCGGCCAGAACAGTCGCTTCTTTTCCAAAATTGCGTGAAAATCGGATCATCTTGATTTTGTGATTGTGTTGGGATATGGCGCTCACGGTTTCCCAGGTCTCGTCACTGGATCCGTCATCGATGATCAGGATTTTATACTCCTGCGAGATGCCAAGTAACACCTGGAGTGTTTTTTCAAATGTTTCCGAAATGACATGGGGTTCATTCTCGGTTTCTTTCATGTCTATCATCCGTAACACGAGACAGGGCGGTTTGCCATGGCCGCGTGCCAGGAGAAATCGTTCAATGTTGTGGGTCGTGGTTCGAAGGTTGCCCACCACCCGAACGGATTCATAAGTCCCATCCGTCACCCCGTCAATGGTCACAATGAGGATATCAATGGTATTCATGACGCCGGAAAGCGTGGCCTCATCCAGCAACATACCATTTGACAGCAACACCATGGGCTTAATGCCGGATTTGGATGCAAAGGTGGTTGAATGGAAGAGGTCCCTGTGGAGCAAGGGTTCGCCAAAGCCCTGGGGCAGGAACAAAAAACCGGTTTCGCCGGACAGGCCGTTAACGATTGTTTTAAAGAGGTCGTCTGACATATAACCCCGATGGCGTTTCTTGGAGGGGTTCGGGCACATGACGCATCTGAGATTGCAGTAATTGGTCAATTCAAGAGAAATTTCAAGAGGAAAATCAATTCTTCGCCACATTTTGGGATCAGGGCTGTTCAAAATTTCCAGATGCCGCCCATAAGTTCTTCCCCGGTCAGGCGAAAAGACCGCTTCCATAAGGAGCGATTCACTCGAAGTTTGTTGTGGTTTCATTTGCGGGATACCATCCGGACTGATCGTCATCAATCATAAGGTTCACTTTAAGGGCAAAATATTGTTTTCTTTTACAAAAAGAGGGCGGATTTGTCAACTGAGGGAATTTGCTCACTTTCCCTGTTCTTCGGAAATAGGACCAGGTAAAACGGCTTTTCTCATGAAAATTTTCAGTTTGCCGTTTTGTTTGACAGGTTTATACAGGCGATGCAATCTGGCGGCTGTTTCGCCGGGTTCGGGAAGTGCCCAGGTGATCACATAATCGATCTCATGCACCCAGCGGGCAAAATCAAACGCACCCGGATTCTTTTCAATGGCAGCGATATGGGGCCGTTCATAATTTCCCCAAATATTGTTGGAAAATGGCCAGTGCCGGCCTCGTATTTGCCGAGATCGATGCTGCCCGAAAGGCAGCCGTAATATCCCACGGGATGTTGAAATGCCCCAATTAAATGGCCGCTCCCCACGGCATCAAAACAAAGGGGCAGCATCACGCTGTTGGGCTTTATGACGTACACCTTTCAAGGTCGTTGGAATACGGATTTTCTGGATATATATTCCCTTTTTGATAGCCCCTCGCCTGATTCACTTCACATTTTCATCCTTGTTGCGAATTAAGCCGTCATGACCCGGGGGATTTACTATTGACCTTTTTGGATGGCGATCGTTATGGTACAAAAAAGGCCTGATACTGCCCCGCCTTTCAGGTGCTGGTGTCACCCTGGAAAAGACTGTCCTTGACCCGAAATCCGGTTTTCTTTATAATCGATCCTGACGGAAGCAAAGCCTTATCAACTCTTTAAGTGTTTCTCTTTTCATTATGCAAGCATATAGAGTTATAAAGACTATACACATAATTTTAGAAATTAAAGCCGTCTGACTCCAAAGACATACTTCAGTTTCGAAAAGTATCGACTTATGAATGAAGGTGGTCGTATGTAGTTTTAAGCTTTTTGAGGAATTATCAAAAATGTCGAACAAAGTGATCATTGTTGCTGGAAATGGCTTTAGCGGGCTTATTAATGAACACACATCGTCTCCTTCAATCATCGAAACTGTACAGGACATCTATACCCCTTTATCCATCAATGGGAAGACTGTTGAAAAGCTAAGTCATCTGAAACAAGTCATCCATGAGGGCAATGCTGGAAAAGATATTAAAAAGGTTGAAGATGGAAATATCTCTAAGATCACTCAAGTTACCAACCTTAACGGAATTGTTCTGTATAATTATTTACAGCAAAAAGGATTTTCACCTATTGTAGTTAATGATTTTGAGGAAGATTATACGCTTTTAGTTAACACACTAAAAGAAGAATTATTAGCGATTGTAATATCTACAACCTTCATGCCTTTTAAGCAGCATTTAACTTTTATTGTAAATGCTATCCGTCAAATGACCACAACAGTTCCGGTTATCGTGGGCGGTGCCATGGTTCATCTGAGCTTTTCAATTTTTCAAGATCATAGAGCATATACTGACCGTGAAACACTAAAAAAATTATATCTCTTTTTTGAGTCAGATAAAGATATTGACTACTATATTTTTGACCGTTATGGATTAAAAACACTTGACCTATTATTAAGCAAGCTAATTCAAAACCAAGATGTTGCAAATGTTCCAAACCTTGGTGTAACTGTAGATAATGCAATTTACTTCACTCAACATCGTCCCGAAATACCTGATATTGCAGATGAGTTTATTAGCTGGAATAAGGTGCCAGATGCTCTATTGAGAGATTCGGTTTCGTTACGAGGTTCATTTGGCTGCCCATTTAAATGCAAGTTTTGTAATTTTTTCTTTTTCAGCCCTCAAATGATGATCAAACCCAGGGATATGTTGATGAAAGAGCTTGATCAATTATCTTCTCGCAGGTCCGTCAAGCATATTTCCTTTGTAGATGACAATATGCTGTTAAGCCACAAAGAGGTTGAGACCTTTTGCCAGGATTTTATTGATAACGGCTATCCATTTACCTGGTCAAGTTTTATACGTCCAGACTCTATTAATAAAAATAACATTAAACTACTTGCAGATTCTGGCGCAAATTTATTAACTTTTGGTGTGGAATCTGGAGACAGAGTTATTCTAAGCAATATGAACAAGAAAGAGAATCTTGATCATACACTGGCGGTTATAAATGGGCTTGGAGAATCAAATATTTCAACTTCTACAACGCTTTTGGTAGGATTCCCTGGAGAAAGCAGTGAAACTGTAGGCAATACCATTGACTTTTTAAATCAATACAAAAGTTCTGGAACTGCCCTTCATTGGTTCTCACCATTTATTTTTATGATGCTGCCAAAAGTTAGAATCGAAGAAGAGAAAGAAAAATATGGCTTGGAAGGATTTATTTTAAACTGGACGCATCAAACTATGGATTCGCTGGAAGCGGCAAAACAATTAAAGCGTTTAATGCTCGAAGTCACTGACGTTTTTTATCCGTATTCCAATGAGCATCTATTTGCAGATCAAATATTGAGCGTTTCACCCCTCGATGCGATTAAAATCATTAAATTAACTTCAGAACATGTAAAGAATCAAATCCATTATAAAGAGGATAATCATTCACAATGGCCGAAAAGAAACAAGTTTATTGTTCAGCAAATTAGTGAGATTCTCGCTTGAGAAATAATATGCATTGCTCTCAGATTTACAGAAAAATAGTATCTTTCACAGCTGTCATAATTATCAGGCGATTCCTCCGGTTTTTTCCGGACGTTTTTTGACGACCCTGCTCGAACACTCACTGAGGTCAGGTAAACCAGGTCCTTGAAACCATTTTCAAACAACCAACAATATCGATATTTCTGACGCATCTCCGTTGAGGCCAGGTGGGCTAGATACCCTCTTCTTCAGGTTTCTCCCGCCTATAAGAAAATACTTTCCCTTTACAATAAGAATGAACCCGCAGTAAGACCTTATTCTTGTTGCCTATTGACGAAATCAAATGTAGTGTTGCTATTGAAAATCGTATGATGATAAAAGGATTTCAATTGAAAACAGGTCTGGAACCTGCAAAATTAGTATTATAAATCCGTGGCTGTCATGAATAAAATTGAGATTTCTGTCGTAATGCCTTGTCTCAATGAAGCGGGAACATTGGAAGGATGTATTCGTGAAGCGCTTGATGCGCTGGCAAAGAATGGGATAAAGGGAGAAGTAGTCATAGCTGATAATGGTAGCAACGACGGTTCGCCTGATATCGCTGAAAAGGCGGGGGGGCGGGTTGTACATGTGTCTCAAAAGGGTTACGGCAACGCCCTCAAGAAAGGTATCGACGATGCTCGAGGAACCTTTGTCCTGATGGGAGACGCAGACGGCAGTTACAACTTCGGCGAGCTACCGCGGTTCCTTGAGCGACTCCGTGAAGGTGATGACCTCGTAATGGGGTGCCGTTTTCCTCGGTACGGAGGCCATATTGATGCCGGCGCAATGCCATGGAAGCATCGATGGATTGGCAATCCAATTCTTTCCGCCTTGGGGAAATTGTTTTTTTCCTCTACCGTGAATGATTTTCACTGTGGCCTTCGGGCTTTCCGGCGTGAGAAAATAATTGATCTCGGATTACGGACCACTGGAATGGAATTCGCTTCAGAGATGGTGGTCAAAGCCACATTGCAGAAGCTCATAATCAGTCAGGTCCCGATTACACTACGCCAGGACAGGCGCTCCCGCAACCCCCATCTTCGCAGCTGGCGAGACGGTTGGCGCCATCTGAGATTCATGCTGCTGTATAGTCCAAATTGGGTTTTTATCTTGCCCGGTTTGATACTAACGGTGATCGGAGCATTAGGTTTTGCATTATTATTTGCTGAACCCCTCAAGATTGGTGCCATCACCTTTGATCTAAATTCCCTTTTAGTGTGCAATGTCTCCATGCTGACAGGCTTCCAGTTGCTTTCCTTTGGTTTATTCATCAAGGCTTATGCTGTAAATATCGGACTTCTTCCAGGAAAAGCCTACTGGCATCGGATCACAAATGGATATGCTGTGGAATGGGGCATCATAATAGGTCTTATTTTACTTATGGCCGGCGTGGCTTACCTCACTCATGCGGTATTTTATTGGAAAGCTGCAGGATTTGGCCCTCTACCCTACCAAACAAGTCTACGAATGGTTATCCTGGCGGCCACACTAATTGCCTTGGGCCTCCAGGCATTTGTCTACGGGTTTGCTTTAAATATTTTGGGGCTTGAAAGATAAACATTTAGATCTAAACTTTCCGAAATACAAACAGATTATTGAAACCCAATTCAAATGTTTTTTGGTAACTAACCGAAAGTGGGTGGGAGAAAATAGCTTGCCAACCATTGATGGTGATAACATCAAATTTTTGTGAAAAGAGTGCTTGCGGAGGGAATGGCTCTGGAATTACACGATATCTGGGCTGTTCAATGGTTTCAGAGAAAAGGGGTTATACACCAATGCCAAAAGATATTCGATCTCTAGGGACTTCAAACAGCTCACCTTCACCGCTGCCAATATCAAAAACCTTCGCTCCCACCCCTATAAATGGTACGGCTTTTCCGATACGCCATCGTTTAACAAGTCGATCTAAACGTTTCGTTCCGGTTTCTTCTTATTGCTGACTGATAAGGTTGTCACAAAATGGAGGGATCTGTCAAAGAAGAGACTGATCGGCCAAGGGTAAATCCCCAGTTTTTCCTGCCAATCACAAACAACGAGTCCCATGGCATTAATTGTTCGAATCCATTTTTTCCGGGGCCAGTAATTATATTCAAGTCCAACATTAAATCTCACGTTACCAATATTGTCCATCATCCGCAGCGTCGGACCCGCCACAAGGCCGTTTTTGAGGTGATCCTTTATGATTATGATTTTTCGTGTGACACGAGTGGCTTCGTTCAAGAGGTGCTCAATTGACTGGCTATGATGCAGTACGTCAACAAACATGACCGTATCAAAACTCGAATCGGTATAAGGCAAATGCTGCCCATCATACATTTTTGCCGGAATGTGTGTCTTCTTTCGATGTAAAACATCCAAACCCTGAATGACAATGTCAGGCCGATTTTGCATAAGACAATAGGCCAGATAACCATCGCCGCAACCCACATCCAGCAGTCTAGCCTTTTGAGGGATTAAACCGGACAAAACTCTGCATAGCACCCGAGTACGTCTTCCACGGCCATGTCTTTCATGTATTTGTTCGAAGAAATTGGTTATCATCGTTTCATTGTCAGCAATACTGACTTTTTAATGCTGAAATGATGCTTCAATTAAAGTACATCTTAAGGGATAAAGCCTTCCTGGAAATTTTAATTTTGGAAAAAGAATAGGAGCTGGAAACTCCTTTTTTCCCACGGGTATATATCTGATCTTGACTTCACTCGGTTCCAATGTAGACAAAAATCCTACTACTGTATCACAGGCCAAAAATCTGAGATGGGGTCTTCTTAATACCTTCAGCGCCCAAGAAATCAGAGGTTTGAACAGCCTCTGCACTTGTTCCAGACATCGCGAGATCACGACCTCCAATATAACAATTTCCCCCTATCTTTTATGGAATGTCTAAGCTTTCTAAATGATCGACAGAATCTTTCGTCATCTGTCAGATGATGTAGTAGGAATTGAATCAGAACACAGTCAAAGACCCTGTCTAACTGGATGTTATAAAAATCCCCGCAAACAAAATCGATTTTGTTATCGGCAACTATTCTGTTCTTGTTGAAAATGTCCACACAGATAAGTTTTTCTAATCGATCGGTATTGTAATTGATTATCCCGCCATTTCCAAAATCGACCATCTTGCCAAAATGTATCTTATCCAGCTTTTCTGCAACATTTTAATAGAGTTCCCAGCTGTATTCGTAATAGGTCCGATATTGTTCCAGGATTCTTGGAAAATATTTACGGTTTTCCATGTTTTTCTATTCTCCGGACTGCTTCAAAGTTGCCTTTAGCATTTACCCTGAGAGGCTTGCGACGAACCACATTCCAAATTAGCTTAAATTCTGGCAAAACTAAACCGATTAAAGCCATGAAACAAGGGTATATTGGCATCAGATAGCGTGGCAACGTCCAGAAACTGATGGCATCCAAATACCCGATAAGTACAATTCTACTCAGGATAAGCACTAATAGACAAAAAATGATCATTTTATCATAAACATGGTGTTCCCAGATCCCATTACCATTACGTTCGCGAACTTTTTTTCCTCTCAGAGATATTAAGAGCACAGACAACACCAAAAGTCCGCCCCCCAGCTGTAACCCTTTGTAGGTGATCAGGTAGAAACGGCTAAAGCGAAGGCCCTGAAAAGGACGTTGGTCATGGGTAATGAGCTCATATTGCGCAACAAGTCTTTTGGTCTCTCCTCCCTGGTCTGCTGGAACCACACTCCCCTTAAAATTTCCCAAGTTTATCAACATGCCGACCATTTTGCACACAGAATTACCTATCCTGGGTAGATAGGACCATATTAACGGTGGGGCATGCAGATTTCCAGTAGGGTTCGACGAGCAGTTCAGGCGCCCATCTTCACAGGCCTCTTTGATCTCCGTGGCAATGGCCCCATAAAAGGCCTTGGCCTTTTCGGCGGTTGCATAGCCCCCTATGGAGGCAACGGCATCTCGAATCGCCCACATGGTCCAGCCATCGACCAGTTCGTCACAGATACCCATCCATTCACATCCAAATTTACCCCATCCCTGACCATCGGTCTGTCTGGAAAGATAGGGTTTGAGCAATGCAAAATGCTCGCTTTCCCGATAAGCTGCGGCCATGGCTCTTTTGGTTATGGGAACATACGGTCTGTGCGACTCAGGAGCAACGCGGGTCAGCCAGGAAAGAGCCGCCCTAAAATTTGGTTCAGCAAGTTCGTGAATCACGTCAACATGGTAATATTTTTTGTTCTTACCTCTAATATAATCGGAGACGAAGATTAGTATGAGCAGGGGAATCAAGACCGCCATGAGGATTTTGATTCTGCAATTTCGAAAACCCCGCCTGTGCCGCCATATGAGAAAACCAAAACAGACGACCATAAAGGGTAAAATCCACACTCCTTCCGGACGAGTGAACCAGTAAACAGACAACGAAAAAGACAGAACTGGGAGCCAGAATAGATAGTTAAACCATGATTCTTTGTAAACGGAACCCAGTATGCCCAAACAACCCGCCACCACTGCTGTTACAGCCGGGACATATAATGATTCAGTTGCCACACAAAAGGCGGGCAAAATTGTTAGTGGATGAAAGGCGCATAGGGTAAAAATAACTGCAACGCGCCATCGGGCCACATCAAGCATGCGAAAAGAGATTGACAGCAAGGCAATGCTGAACAGATAAAGACCATACTGCAAAATATGAAGGCGTGAACCTGCGAGACTGTTTAACGATAAAAAAAGTGGGTACATGGGAGACCGGATGAGTGTCATATGATCATAATCACCAAGCCAACGACCCTCTACAACCGTTTGAGCCATCTCAATATACTTCAGGCTATCATGAGGGGCGTTCAGGACAAAAATAGAACCCTGCCAATTCATGGAAAGAGACAAGATGCATAACGCAGCACATATTATCAGAAGATGTTTATCGGTTGAGAACATCCAAAAAAAGGCACTTTTGAAAGTCCCAGATATCTGTTGGAAAATAGTTTTGACCCAAAATTCTAACGGCATGCCAGGGCCTCTCTTGATGCTTTTTTAAGTACCTCTATTGTTTCCCACTCCGCTTTTTTCCAGGAATGATTTCTGGCCCTTTTCAGGAATTCCCGCCCACGTCATTACTGAGTCTATCTTTTGACATTTATAAAAAATGAGTGCTGTCCTCAGAAAACGTTGCTGAAAATTACCCGAAATTCCTCGTTTGGCCAATCACTTTTTAAGAAACGAGGGCCAAAAACAAGACCTAAGACCAATCCCATATGATTTGCCGCACAGATGTTCCTTATTGGCAAATGCCAATTTTCCTGGAATTGACGCTTTTTGTATATTTGGATCATGCATATTGAATTCACTCGCCATCGTATAAAATGATCGGCGGTTGGAATTTTATCCCATAAAAGAGGGCTTCGTAAAGCATCCTCATCGATTTGAACGCAAAATCTCCAAACAGGGATCGCATACGGTCCCACAATTCTCTTTTGCTATCCTGAACGTTTCGCCACCAGTAGCCGATGCTGATGAGCATGAGTCCGATGCTCAGAGCATAATTGTAAAACCCCATGACGAAAAGGCCGTTGTAAATGAAAGGAAAGCCCAGAAACGCCAACGGCTTTGTGTCTTTTTGCACGGCGGTGGTGAGGTATAGAAGGGCGGTGGCCATCAACATGACAATAGCCCGTCAACAAAAGTTTTTCAGCTGTCAGGGGTGTTGAAAAGCGCATAAAGAGCGCTAACAGGGCATGGGAGGTCCAGTTTGGAATGAGGGCGTTCCGAATATCATAAAACTGTTGGAACGCATAGTTTGGGTCGTTATAATGGTTCAGGATAAAGGCATTATAGAGATGGCACGGCCCGTCCTAGGAGGGAAAATAGGTGAACATCCAGACCGGCAGAGAGACCTTTGAATTTTAAGAAAAATGAACAAAGTGGTCCTTCCGGGAAAAATTTG
>CAZPQA010000047.1:0-23750 GCA_964588535.1 uncultured Desulfobacteraceae bacterium | reverse complement strand
GGATCAGGGTCCAGTCCGAAGAGGCCAACTCTGATTTGATGTCTTGGGCATATTCTTTTGGATGGGGTGGGGCCTCGCTATCATAGGTAATTCCCAATCCGCCGCCCAGGTCCAGATAACGGATTGAAATATCCATCCTCTCCAGCTGTGCAATCAGCTCTTTGAGTTTTCTAAAGGCATCCACGAAAGGGCTCGTCTGCGTCAATTGACTGCCGATATGACACGATACACCCACCACATCCAAGCCATCCAGCGTGGCGGCCTTCTCATATTGCAAGAGCGCCTCTTCAACCCCAATGCCGAATTTGTTCTCCTTGAGACCCGTGGAAATATAGGGGTGGGTCTTGGGGTCCACATCCGGGTTGACCCTGATGGAAATACGCGCTTTTTTGCTGGAATTTAATGCCACCTGATTCAGTTTCAGCAACTCTTGTGGGGACTCCACATTAAACATGAGAATCTCTGACGACATGGCATATTCCAGATCCCGCAGGCTTTTACCGACCCCTGAAAAGACAATTTTTCCGGGATCCACACCCGCATTCAAAGCCCTGTAAAGTTCACCCCCCGATACTATATCAACGCCACTGCCCCGCCCGGCGAAAAGCGCCAGGAGCGCCTTGTTGGAGTTGGATTTCATGGAATAACAGGTCAGGTGTTTCACATCGGAAAAAGCGCCATCAAAAGCATCAAAGTGCTGTTTCAGTGTTGCGTATGAATATACATAGAAAGGTGTTCCCACCTTTTTCGCCATAGATGATATGGGAACATCTTCACAATACAGTTCGTTTTTTTTGTAATGAAAATGATGCATGGATTACTCGATTGTTGGTTTTTTGATTGGATACAGAGACTTTAGGAAATTACGTATCAGAAATCAATTTTATTCTGCCCGATGCCGGACCGAGACGGCCCTCTTTTTCCATGAGCCGCACAGTGATAAAACAGATGCCTTTCTGTTTGAACGCCGGAAGCCGGCACTCAAATTGATCGTCAGTGATGATCTTGTCCGTAATGTCCCTGAAGTTGGTCATGTCAATAGGACACCCTTCGCAGGGGGGTCGGTCCAGTGAATACCAGACATAATAGACCCTGCAGCCGGTTATAAGTGCCAGGGACGCATCATCTCCTTGAAGAATGCCTTTCAGGGTTAAGGATTTATCTTTCCAGGCGCCTTCCAGTTGATCCACCCTGACGGTTAAAGCCTTCTGCTGCGCAATAAACGGCGGCCCCTTTACCCCACATCCAGCAGCGAAAATCAGGACGAATGCCAGAAGCAGACAACAGACGACGGACGACGGACGACGGCGGGGGCCCACAGTTAATTGGGGCTGACTTCCGTCCTCTGCCCTCTGCCCTCTACCTTCTGTCCTCTGTCCTCCGTAAAGGGCAGGCACGAGGCCTGCCCCTACCGTCCTCTGTCGTCTGTCGTCTGTCATCCGTCTTCAGTCTTCAATTGCTTTTTCGCCGTTTCAATTTCGTTCCTAACAGCATCGGGACCGGTTCCACCAGGGATATTCCGGCGGGCCACGGTTAACTGGGGATCAAGCCATGCGTAGACGTCTTCTTCGATCTGCCGACTGTGGGTCTTCATTTCTTCCAGGGAAAGTTCATGGAGTTCCTGATTCTTTTCCATAGCAAAAACCACCATTCTACCTACAATTTCATGTGCTTCTCGAAAGGTCAGGCCCTTCCCCACGAGATAATCGGCAAGGTCAGTGGCCACCAGATAACCTTTCTCCGTAGCCGCCTTGAGCGTATCCGATTTAAAGGAGACTTCCCCCAGGAGGCTGCCCATAACCTTGAGACACATCAAAACCGTATGGGATGAATCGAACAGGGCCTCCTTATCTTCCTGCATATCCTTGTTGTAGGCCAGGGGCAATCCCTTCATGGTGGTCAACAGACTCATGAGATGTCCGTAGGCACGACCGGTTTTCCCCCTGATGAGCTCCGGAAGATCCGGATTCTTTTTCTGTGGCATGATGCTGCTTCCGGTGGAAAACGCATCAGATATTACTAGAAAGCCGAATTCCTGACTGGACCAGAGCACCAGCTCCTCGCTGAGACGGCTGAGGTGCATCATCAAGACAGATGCGTTATAGAGAAAATCGAGAACAAAGTCCCTGTCACTCACAGCGTCCATACTGTTCCTGGAAATCCGGTCAAATCCCAGTTCTTCCGCAACCATTTCCCGATCCAGATCAAACGTTGCACCGGCCAGTGCCGCGCTTCCCAGGGGCATGACGTTGACGCGACCCAAGCTTTCCTCAAACCGGGCATAATCCCGGTTTAACATTTCATAATAGGCCATTAAATGATGGCTCAGAAGAACAGGTTGCGCCCGCTGAAGATGGGTGTAGCCGGGCATGAGCACGTCCAGGTTGTTTTCTGAAATAATAACAATGGCTTTCTGACATTCCCGAATGGAGCCCATAACATCTTGAACCACATCCCTCACATACAGACGCGTATCCAGAGCCACCTGGTCGTTTCGACTTCTCCCCGTGTGGATTTTTTCTCCCAGAGCCCCCACTTTCTCAACCATGGCCTTTTCCACCAGGGTATGAATGTCCTCATAATCATCATCCGATGAAAGGCCGCCGTGGTCCAGCTCCCGCTTGATCTCACCCAGCGCCACAACCATGGCTGAAGCATCTTCATCTGAAATAATTCCCTGCTTTGCCAACATGCGGCAATGGGCCACGCTGCCTTCAATGTCGTAGGCATAGAGCTGCCGATCAAAGCTGATAGATGCATTGAACATATTGACCAGTGCATCGGGCTCCTGACTGAATCGTCCCCCCCAAACCTTTTTCGTCATACAAATCCTCGTGAAAAAATACGAACGTCGAACATCGAACGTCCAACATCCAATATCGAATGAAAAAACACCAACTCGCCGGAGACGAGCAAGCTTTAGTCACTTTATGATCTATCGACTTCTTTCCAACAAATTCGCGATCTTAAGTCTCAGACCATTCAGGCGAATGAAACCTTCAGCATCCTGTTGATTGTAGACCTCATCGCCTTCAAAAGTGGCAAAACCCGCATGGTAGAGAGACCTCTCGGATTTTCTGCCCACCACCACGCAATTACCCTTGTAAAGTTTCAGCCGCACCATGCCGCTCACATTTTTCTGGGCCTCATCCATCAAAGCCTGCAGCATATCCCGTTCCGGGGAAAACCAGTATCCATTATAGACCATCTCGGCATACCGGGAAACCAACGCGTCTCGAAGGTGCATGGCTTCCCGGTCAACGGTGATGGATTCCATTGCAATATGAGCCGCTCTTAAAATGGTGCCGCCCGGCGTCTCATATACGCCTCTCGATTTCATGCCCACGAAACGATTCTCCACCATATCGACGCGACCAATGCCGTTTTTGCCGCCCAGTTCGTTCATGTGGGCCAGAAGCTCTGCCGGGGACATCTCCTTCCCATCAACGGCCACGGGGTTCCCTTTTTCATAAGCGATTTCCACATAAGTGGGCTCGTCAGGTGCCGCTTCCGGGGAGACTGACAGAACAAACATCTCTTCGGGGGCTTCAGCCCATGTATCTTCCAATACCCCGCCCTCAAAGCTGATGTGCAGCAGGTTACGATCGCTGGAATACGGCTTTTCCTTGGTCACCGGGACGGGTATGCCCCTTGAGCGGGCATATTCCATAAGGTCTTCCCTTCCTTTGAAATCCCATGTTCGCCACGGGGCAATAATCTGCAGGGCAGGATCCAGCGCCATGTAGGCCAACTCAAACCGCACCTGGTCGTTTCCCTTTCCAGTGGCCCCGTGACTGACCGCATTGGCACCCATTTCGTGCGCCACTTCCACCTGTCTTTTTGAAATAAGGGGTCTCGCCAGGGACGTTCCCAGCAAATAACTGGATTCATAGATGGCGTTGGCCCTCAGGGCCGGCCACACAAAATCTTTCGCAAATACTTCTTTCAGATCATCCACAACCACATCGTCGGCCCCGGTGGCGAAGGCTTTTTCCTTAATACCGTCAAGTTCCTCGCCCTGTCCCAGATCAGCGGCATAAGCCACAACAGGACACTGATAGGTTTCCTTTAGCCATTTCAGGATTACGGATGTGTCAAGCCCACCCGAATATGCCAGGACAATTTTTTCTATTTTCTCAGCCACGTTTCGTCTCCATGTCGTTGAATATATTATCAAGCGCTTCAAGCAAAAGATCAATCTCTTCTTTTCCAACTATCAGAGGGGGCACAAACCGAAGAACCCGTTCCTGCGCACAAATAATGAGGAACCCTTTTTGCCGGCACGCTTCCACAACGGGGGCGCCTGGACCCTCAAGTTCCACACCAATGATAAGCCCCAAACCCCTGATATTTATAATACATTTATATTTCCCCGCAAGCCTGTTCAGACCTGTCCTGAAATAACCCCCCATTTTTTCTGCGTTCGCCACCCACCCGTCACGAAGAAGGCTCTTGAGCACCGCCGTTGAAACCGCTGTCGCCAATGGGGTCCCCCCAAAGGTGGTGGCATGACTTCCCGGCCCGAAGGCACTGGCCAACTCCTGGGTGGAAAGCATGGCACCGATGGGCAATCCGTTTCCCAAGGCCTTGGCGAGGGTCATAATGTCTGGTGTAACGCCATAATGCTCATGGGCAAACAGTTTTCCGGTGCGACCCATTCCCACCTGAACCTCATCAAAAATCAGGGCGACCCCCTTTTCGCTGCAAAGCGCTCTCACCGCTTTAAGATACCCGGGATCAGGGCATACCACCCCGCCTTCCCCCTGTATGGGTTCCAGCATGACCGCACAAACGTCGTTACCCATAGACGCCTCAAGGGCCTCCATGTCATTGAAGGGCACAAAGCGAAATCCCTGCAGCAACGGGTCATACCCCACCCGAATCTTTTCCTGGCCCGTAGCGGAAAGGGTGGCCATGGTGCGGCCGTGGAAGGAATTGCGCATGGAAATGATCACATGCCTGTCAGGGCCGAATTTTTCCATGGAATACTTGCGTGCCAGCTTGATGGCGGCTTCATTGGCCTCAGCCCCGCTGTTGCAGAAAAACACCCGATCCGCAAAAGAATTCAGAACCAGCAGTTCGGCCAGTTCTGTCTGGGGTTCGGTATAGTAGAGGTTTGATACGTGGACCAGTTTTCCGGCCTGTTCCGCCAGTGCGCGGCACACCACGGGCGAACTGTGTCCGAGGGAGCAAACCGCTATTCCCGCCACGAAATCCAGGTATTCTTTTCCTTCATCATCCCAGACCCGACAACCGTCCCCTTTCACCAATGTAATGGGAAACCGGCCATAGGTCTGAAACATGTATTGATCCGCCCGTTCTATGGTTGATGTGGCTTCAGGAGCTTCATTCATAATTCAATCCTTTCCGACAATCTAGGTAACTTCCCCTACTGCACAATTTCCGTCCCCACACCTATTTTCGTCAGGATCTCAAGAAGAATGGCGTGAGGTTCGCGGCCATCAATGATATGGGTCTTGCTTACCCCTTCCCTGAGTGCCTCCAGGCAACAGTTCACTTTGGGGATCATACCCCCCTTGATCGTCCCATCGGAAATGCTTTCCTGTGCTTCCTGCATCTTCAGGGTGGAAATGAGATCCCCATTTTCATCGAGCACCCCTGCCGTATCCGTCAAGAGTACCAGTTTCCTTGCGCCCAGGGCCGAAGCAACCTTACCCGCAACCAGGTCCGCATTGATGTTGTAAGTCTCCCCGCTGCTTCCGAACCCCACGGGTGCGATAACCGGAATAAATTCCTTTTCCATCAGGTTTACAAGAATGCCCGTGTCCACGGATGTGATCTCCCCCACCATACCCATATCGATAATTTCAGGGACCGGATCTTCGCCTCTTTTTCTCAGGTACTTCATTTTTCTGGCGGAAATCAGCTTCCCGTCTTTACCCGAAAGGCCCACAGCAATGCCGCCGTTCTGGTTGATCAGGTTCACGATTTCCTTGTTCACTTTCCCCACCAGCACCATTTCCACCACATCCATGGTCTGCCGGTCCGTCACCCGCATGCCATCAACGAATTCTGACTTGATAGACAACTTTTTCAGAAAATCGCCGATCTGCGGTCCTCCCCCATGAACCACCACAGGATTCATCCCCACGTACTTCAGCAGAATAACGTCCAGGGCAAATTCCTGTTTTAACTGCTCATCCACCATGGCGTGACCGCCATATTTGATAACAATGGTGGCCCCGTTGAATCTTCTGATATAGGGCAGTACTTCAATTAAAATCTTGGCTCTCTCTTTATGGCTGATCATAAGATGTACCGGCTCAGGTTTTCATCTTCAAGAATATCTTCCAGTTTTTCCACCACATAGGCCTTGTCGATGGTAACGGTCTTTTCACTCAAGTCCGGCGCATCAAAAGAAATTTCATCCACCAGCTTTTCCATGACCGTATGGAGCCTGCGAGCCCCGATATTCTCCATCCTGTCATTTACCTTGCTGGCCATTCCAGCAATTGAATTGACCGCCTGATCCTCGAAAATCAAATCAATCCCTTCCGTGGCCAGAAGGGCTTTATACTGGGTAATCAGGGCGTTTTTCGGTTCAATCAAAATGCGTATAAAGTCTTCCATGGTCAGGGAATCCAGTTCCACCCGAATGGGAAATCGCCCCTGGAGTTCGGGCAGCAAGTCCGACGGCTTGCTCACGTTAAAAGCGCCGGCCGCGATAAAGAGGATATGGTCCGTCTTGACCATGCCGTATTTGGTTGCCACCGTAGATCCCTCTACGATGGGCAACAGATCTCTCTGAACCCCCTCCCGGGAAACATCAGGCCCGTGGGACGACTCTTTCCCGGCCACCTTATCCAGTTCGTCTAAGAATATGATGCCGTTTTGTTCGGTGATGCGAACCGCTTTTTCCACCACCTTGTCCATATCGATCAGGCGCTGGGATTCCTCTTGGAAAAGGATCTCCATGGCCTCCGGAATCTTGACACGGCGTTTCTTTTTCTTTTGGGGAAACATATTGCCGAAAATTTCCTTGACGTTGAATTCCATCTCCTCCATGCCGGCACTTGAAAATATCTCCACCATGGGGATATTACTGTTGGTCACTTCCAGGTCCACATAGCGTTTATCCATTTTTCCGCTTCGGAGCATGCGCCGCAGCTTATCACGTGTTGAAGGCATGCCTTCCCTGTCGGACTTAACCACCTCCAGGATTCGTTCCTTTTCTCCCTCTTCGTCCTCCTGGGTCTCTTCGCTTTTTTTGGGCAACAGGATGTCCAGTAACCGTTCCTCCGCCAACTCCGCAGCCTTGGATTCGACGATCTCCTGTTCCTCTTTTTTGGCCATGTTAACCGCCAGTTCCGACAGGTCCCTGACCATGGATTCCACATCGCGCCCCACGTACCCCACCTCGGTGAACTTTGTGGCTTCCACCTTGAGGAACGGCGAATTGGCAAGCCGGGCCAGGCGTCTGGCAATCTCGGTCTTACCCACCCCGGTAGGGCCCATCATGATGATATTCTTGGGAGCGATTTCATCTCTCAAATCCGGTGCAACCTGCTGTCGCCGCCACCGGTTCCGCAATGCAATGGCCACCGAACGTTTGGCCTGATCCTGTCCGATAATATATTTGTCCAGCTCGCATACAATCTCTCTGGGCGTCAGAACTTTCTTGCGCGGAGCCTCTTCTTCTACAGCCTTTTCCATACTTACCTCTTGATCAAGCATCCATAAACCTTTCTGCTATAACTGTGTCTGCCTTAAATTTCGTCAGACACTCTCATCTTTCAGCTCACAAACCGTGATATGATCGTTTGTGTACAAACATATTGTTGAAGCAATCTTCAAAGACTCTCTGACAATGGCATCTGCTTCCAGGTCTGAATGCACTGCCAGGGCCTGCGCAGCCGCCAGGGCATAGGGACCCCCTGAACCGATAGCTGCCACGCTCATATCCGGTTCGATGACATCCCCGGTTCCCGAAATGATGAGCATGTGATCTTCATCCGCCGCCAACAGCAATGCTTCCAATTTGCGAAGTATCTTGTCGGTTCTCCAATCCTTTGCCAGTTCCACCGCGGCCTTGACAAGGTTTCCCCCGTAACTCTCCAGTTTTCCCTCCAACCGCTCAAACAGGTTAAACGCATCCGCCGCAGCCCCGGCAAACCCGGCCAGCACCGTATCCCGGTACATGCGGCGAACTTTCGAGGCCTTATGTTTCATGATGGTATCCCCTAAGGTTACCTGGCCGTCTCCACCCATGACACATCGGCCGTTTTTCCTGACGGCCAAAACGGTCGTTGCCCTTATTTTATCCCACCCATCTTCTCCCATGGTTCCATCCTTTTCTTGAGGACTCACCCGCTTCGCGGATGCGCCTTATCGTAAACTGCCATGAGCCTGTCAAGGCTCACATGGGTATATTTCTGAGTCGTCGCAAGGCTCTTGTGCCCCAGAAGTTCCTGGACGGAACGAAGATCGGCACCGCCGTCCAGCAAATGGGTCGCGAAGGTATGTCGCATGCTGTGGGGACTGACATCTTCCGTCAATCCGCCTGCACCCGCATATCTCTTGACGATTCTGCCAATGCTGCGGGTTGTCAAGCGCCCCCCCCGAAAATTCATAAAGAGCGGGTCTCCCCGACCTTCCAAAGCCGTTCGTTTTCGTAACTCGCCGGTCGCCCCGAGGTAAGCCTTTACAGCCTTCAATGCCTGCCTGCCAATGGGCAAAAGACGCTCTCTGTCCCCTTTTCCCGTAACTTTCACAAGGCGTTGATCATCATCAATGCTCGAGACATTCATCCCCACCAATTCAGCAACCCTGATACCACAGGAATAAAGGACTTCCAAAATAGCAAGGTCCCTCAAACCCAGGGGATTTTCCCGATCCGGCAAGTCCATCAGCCTGAAAACATCATCTACGGGCAGATGGCTGGGAATGTATTTTTCCAGTTTGGGGCTTTGCACCTCCACAGCCGGATTGAGCTTGACAAAACCCTCTTTTTCCAGGAAAAGAAAAAAAGTTCGCACTGCAGAAAGCTTACGGGCAATGGTGGTTCGCTTGAGTTTTCCATAAAGGCTCCCCACGTATTTTCTTATGGCAGTGCTTTCAATTTCTTCGATTGCAACATTATGGCTATTTTCTTTTCGGAGCCCACCATTTTTACTCACCAAAAAAGATGAAAACTGTTCCAGATCAACCAGATAATTTCGCTGAGTGTGTTTTGAGTACCCTTTTTCATTGTGAAGGTACTTAACAAAGAGCACTATCGCTTCCTTAAGCAGCAAATCAGACTCCCCCCGAAAGGATTCTTTCTATCAAAATCTGAATTACACAATCTCAGAGAATAACACATTTTTCTGGATTGGCAATTAAAAAAAGCGGACCGGAATTCTTGGCTTGACTTTATTTTGCCGGTTGATGTAGTTTTCTCGTTTCGGCGATGTTCTCTCAATTTGAAAATTGATCAGGAAAGGGTTCTAAATGGAAAAAAAGGCTGAACAATTAAGAAATGCTGCACTCATAGCCCATGGGGGCTCCGGTAAAACATCCCTGGCGGAAGCAATGCTGTTTAACGGGAAGGCCACAACAAGGCTTTGCAAGGTAGATGACGGCAGCTCTAACCTTGATGTTGAACCGGAAGAAATCAAGCGAAAATCGACCCTGACCACAGCATTTCACCACTGCTCCTGGAAAAAACACACCATTAATATTATCGACACCCCGGGGGATGATAATTTCCTTTCCGATGCCAAGTTTTCTCTGCAGGCCGCTGACGGTTCAGTGGTCTTAATTGACGCCACCGCAGGCGTTAAAGTGGGCACTGAGAAGGTTTGGGCCTTTGCTGAAAAGCAGGACCTCCCTAAGATCATTTTTATCAATAGAATGGACCGTGAACGGGCGGACTTCTTTCAGACACTGGATGCCATCAGCGAAATCTTAGAGGTCAAAGCTACCCCCGTAGTCATCCCCATCGGGGAAGAGGACCGCTTTTCGGGCGTGGTGGACCTGATTAAACAAAAAGCCTATGTCTACAGCAAAGATGGCAGCGGCACTTTCGAGACCACCGACATTCCCGATGACCTGAAAGACACTGCCGATGAATGGCGCGAAATGATGATTGAGAACGTGGTGGAAGTTGACGACGACCTCATGGAAAAGTACCTTGAAGGGGAAGAACTCTCCGGTAATGAAATTGAAGAAACCATGATTAAAGGCATTAAATCCGGATTAATCACACCTGTTTTATGCGGTTCTGCGGTGCTCAATATGGGTGTCCCTCAGCTGATGGACCTGGTGGTGGACGGGTTTCCCTCCCCTGTTGAAAGAGAACCCAAAAAAGGGATCGTGCCGGGGACCGATGAAAAAGCGGAACGGGCACCCACCGTCGACGCGCCTTTTTCCGCCCTTGTTTTCAAAACCGTTGCAGATCCTTTTGCCGGAAAGTTAACTTTGGCCAGGGTTTTCTCCGGCACCCTTTCTTCAGATTCCACCGTGTATAACGCTACCGAAGATGTTAAGGAAAAAATCGGCCAACTCTTGATCCTTGAAGGAAAAAAACAACAGCCCGTTGAAGCGGCCGGCCCTGGAGATATTGTTGCCATAGCCAAGCTCAAAGAAACCGTCACCGGGGACACCCTTTGTTCTGCCGGTGATCCCATCATCTACAAACCCACCGAAGGCTTGCCCTCGGTTATATCGTACGCAGTGGAAGCAAAGGTCAAAGGGAGTGAGGACAAAGTCTTCAGTTCATTTGCCAAGCTTCTCGAAGAGGATCCAACACTCAAACTGGCCCGGGATCAATCGACAGGGGAAGTCATCCTGTCCGGTACGGGACAGATCCATCTGGAGATTGCATGCGAAAAACTGAATCGAAAATTTGGTGTGGAAGTGAACCTGAACCCGGTGAAAGTACCTTACCGGGAGACGATCAAAAAATCTGTTAAAGGGGTCGTTTATCGTCACAAGAAACAATCGGGCGGCAGAGGGCAGTTTGCGGAAGTCCATTTCGATGTCACCCCGCTGAAACTGGATTCCGGGTTTGAGTTCATGGAGGATCTGAGCGGCATGAACGTTCCCCGAAATTTTGTACCCGCCGTAGAAAAAGGTCTCGTGGAATCTCTGGACAGTGGCGCGGTTGCCGGTTACCCGGTTGTGGACCTGAAGGTTCGGTTTTACGATGGCAAGGCACATGACGTGGACTCCTCGGAAATGGCGTTCAAAATAGCTGCCAGGATGTGCCTTAAGAAAGCCATGCAGGAAGCCAATCCCATTCTGCTTGAGCCCATCATGAAAATGGAAATTACCGTTCCCGAGGAAGTCATGGGCGATGTTATGGGAGATCTGAACGGACGTCGCGGCAAGGTTATGGGTATGGACTCAGAGGGAAAATACCAAGTCATCAAAGCCCAAGTCCCCATGTCCGAAGTCTTGAGATATGCTTTGGACCTCAATTCCATAACCGGCGGCCGGGGAACATTTTTAATGGAGCAATCTCATTACGAAGAGCTGCCGGCCCAGCTGACGGAAAAAGTCATTGCCGCAGCACAGGTTGAAGAGTAAAAGGCACAATAATGGCGCATGAGATCCGGGCAGGTGTTCTCACCATCAGCACCAAGGGGGCGGCAGGTCTTAGGGATGATGAAAGTGGGGAAGCGGTCCAACGCATGCTGGAGGACCAGGGAATAGCGGTGGTTCGACGACACATCATCCCGGATCAGCTTCAGGAAATCGCAGATACCCTCATCGCCTGGGTAGACGAAGACCACCTGCCTCTCATCGTTACATCCGGGGGCACTGGTCTGAGTCCCAACGATGTGACCCCCCAGGCCATGGAAACTGTGATCGATTACCGGGTGCCCGGTATGGCCGAGGCCATGCGGGCTGAAAGCCTGAAAAAAACCCCCCATGCCATGCTTTCCAGGGCCATGGTCGGTGTTCGGAAAGCCTCTCTTATCATTAACCTTCCGGGAAGCCCAAAAGGCGCCGGCGAAAACCTTTCGGTGGTTTTACCGGCCCTGGGTCACAGTCTTGCTAAATTGGGTGGCGATACCTCGGATTGCGCTTCCCAATAACGACCCCATAAAAAATAAACCTATCCGAACAGTGATTGCATACGAAATCCTGGCTGGATATCCTGTCAGCCCAATCGCTTACCGCTGACGGGGACACCCTGGTCCTGAACCTGTCCCCCCACCAGGCACTAAAACCATTTCAATCTGTTACCAGAGCCAACCCCGGGCTAACAGGGCTACCGCTGTGGCAAATGGGTCGCTTTTGAACCGGAAGATTAGGGAGAAGTCTGGCTGCTTCTTCCATATTACGAAATGACGGAAAATCAGCCCAGTCACTTTGAAAGAAAGAGTAAACTGCTACCTCGAAACCACTTAACCGGTGGCTTCTTCAGACATCCTGTTTTATAAAAATAAGGTCAGGAGGGCTATTGCTTGAGCAGTTCTTTCAATTTTTCCAGGTCGACCATTGCTTGTTTTAATTCTTCAGAATATACAGGGCGATTATCATTATGGCTTAATGGATTGAGAATATGTTTTCTATCGGAATTGAGCTTTTCCAGTATCGTTTTATGCTCGCCGGAACTTTTGGCTGCGGCGCTATCCACCAGGCTTGCCAGGTCAAGTTCATTGCAGTTTTTGTCAAGCTGTTCTTTAGGCGTTAAATAGGATTTCAGGATTCTCTCAAATCCTTTTCTGAGCAGCAGCGCACAACAGTCGTAATCTTTTTTTGCAAAATATTCCTTTGCCCGTTCTGTTTCCGATCTGCCGACTTTCAGGATAGGTTTGTGAATATCATCAGAATCATCAAGATAGAGTTCATACTTTTTCCAGGGCATTTTGTTACGATACAGTTCAAAGAGTTCCTTATCGTGAGTGAAGAAAAATATCTGAAAATCGGCAAACTCTTGTTTCAGAATGTTTAACAATTTTATCCGGTTGCTCATGTCAAGACTGATCAGCAGGTCGTCCAGAACAAGTATTTTCAATGTCTCGTTTTCAAGCGCTCCAAAAAGGCTCTTAATGGCGGCAAAATAGATTGAAACAGCAAGGGCCGAAAGGCGGGCTTCATTCAAAAATGTATGATATTCCTGAATCCGGTTGTCTTTAAAATCAATGATCATATTGACGATGGGTTCAGCGCCGCCTGTTTCATCATCAATCTCCGTACGATATTCAAACGAATCGATCCGGATATCTGCGTCAAAATAATCTTGAATCAGGTGGTTGATATCTTCCAGCAATTTTCCGTCAACCACTTTTTCAAGTTCCGTAAAGTATTCGTTTAAGTCCTTTATGCCGGATAAAACCGTCTCACTGCTTACTGGAAAATCTCGTAAAAGCTGCCTGAACATGCCATAAAGATTGATCCTCTTGGTCCCGGGTTTTTCCGTATAGTGGACCCTCAGCAATTTCTTGTAATCAAGCATGGGCCTGAAAACAGAGAGGGCCTTCAGAAAATCAACATAATCAGGAAGGACTTCAGTGTCTTCCGTAATTGTAAACTCCGTTCCATTGGTAAACCCAAATTCAACTTCAATGTCGCCGCTCTCACTGAAGATATTTCGGCTGTGCCCCAGATTTTCGATTCTTTCTTTCGTTAACAGCTCAAGCGCTCTGTAAATGGAAGATTTTCCGCTGCCGTTCTCGCCGTAGAGCAGAAGATTTTCTCCATCAACAGGCAGTTCAAATTCGCCATAAAAGAACTTGTAATTGATGAGTTTTATTTTGCTTATCCTGAGCGACGCACCATACTCATTTGCCGGTTCTGCGACCTCCAGGCTGTCGAGTCTTTCATCATTCATTTTTTCGCCCCAGTGACAATTTTAACAACCTTTACGGTTCGCCGGTAAATAAGGCCGCGATAAACGGTTTTATCTTCATTACAGAATTTAGCCAGCTTTTCGATATACTGTTTTTTAAAATCATCCGTATCATCATCTTTAAACGGTTTTATGACCTCTGTGATCCTGCCGGTTATATAACAATTTGCCGATTTCATCTCTTCTTCAAAATAGAGGTCGTATACCATGCCGTCGATCACGGATTCAAGGGTGGAGGCTTCTGATTCCATGTTGTGTTCTTTGGCAAAGAGAATGCAGTCGACAAGGATTTCGAAGGGTAGCTGTTTTGAAGACAATAACTTTATTATGGGCACCTTCTCAACATAAATCTTGGACATGGAGAAATAGCCACCACGCATTTTAGAGACGAGTAATGAGAGATAGAATTGTGCAACTTTAGAGTTAACTAAAGCTAATAAGTACTTGCTGCTCGGCACCATAAAAAAGCATGTTTTATCAAGAAAAAATCCTTTTTTATCAATACACAGAAAATTAGATAGGGATGTTTCTGGCCAAACAATCTTCTCCTTTTCAAATCCCAGATGATATGCTATCTGGTCTTGTGTCTCAAACCACTTATTCCCTGTTTTTTTTCTGCTTTTTTTGCGTTGCCCATTTTCATCGATAAACACTTCACCTGTTTGATATAGTTTTCTTCCAAATGACTTCAGATAGTCCCGAATTACTGGATAATCATCAATGCTAATATTCAGTGCCGGGAAAGTGCTAATCAACCACAAATCCGCAAACTCAGTCTTATACCGCTTAATATCCCTGCCCCTTAAAATCGGTTTTATGATCTCCGCATTTTTTGGGTCAGCCGCAACAAGCTCGTCCTTTTTCGCCCCATCTATAATAAAAGCTTCATTAAAACCTGTTTTGATCCCATAATTAATAGACACATCCCAGTTTTTCAACGGCGTGCCCATCGCTTCAATTCTTTTTTTAACGATGGCCTGTTCCATCGGAACAATGACAAATGAGTCTTCACTAAATAGACTTGCACACCCCCTGTTATCTGAAAGCATGGTTTCAAGAGAGGTATGGGCTTCATACACCTTACTCAAATCCCATACCTGAGATTGATTCCTGTCTTTCTCCTTGGAAAAAATAAGGATATTCGTATAGGTGGTGGCATTCTCAAAAATCTGTGAATCTCCGAAATCAATGAGTTTTTGAATATTCACTTGATCCAGGAAATACTTTCGTGTTGCCTTTCCATAATTCGCCCGCATCCATTTATTTGAGGTAATAAAGGCCAGAACGCCGTTATCACGTAACAGCATATTCCCTCTTTCATAAAACAGAGAGTAGACATCCCCTGTTTTTACATAGGTCGAAAATCCTTGCTTTTCCCAATCTTTCTGCTCCTGTTTTCCGCTGAATTTCTGGATCTGAACATAGGGCGGATTGCCGATGACAACATTGAATCCGTCCGTAATGCCATACATCCACTCAACATCAAAGAACGGCGCGGAAGTATTCTGATCATACGGGTCCCATGCCGCGAGCTGGTGAGAGGCTTCGCCACTCATGCCACCACGTGCAAGTACACCGGCTATCTCTTTACGAATTTCAGCATCGCGTTTTTGCAATGCGAGCTTGTCACGCCTGCGCTGGGCGGCGAAGTGTCTGTGACGTACGGCCGCCAGCTCCCTCTCCAGTTTGGGCAGGCGCGAGTCGGTCATTGGCAATTGTTGACCCTTCCCTATGCCCAGGGAAATAAGCGTATTGGCTGCAACGAACTTTGTCTCGAGGTTCGGCAACGGGCGGACGCCACAGTTTTGGGCCTTGTTCTTATTGGCGCGCTGATCGCAGATGAGAGAAATAAAGAAGCGCAGTTTCGCGATTTGAATAGCTATGGGCTGAATGTCAACGCCATAGATGCAGTTCTCAATCAGGTAAAGCTTGCGGCCGTAATCGTCATCGTTGTTCTCAAATATTCGCTCCAACTCTTCGCGTATGGCCACCGAATCTAATTTGTCTAGCTGTTTCTGCTTCCAGCGCTCATTTTTCGGGTCAAGCTTGCGGAGGATGAACACCAACTTGTGCAGAATCCCCATGGGGAATGCTCCAGAACCACAGGCAGGGTCAAGGATGTTGCACGTGTCGATCGCGTCGATGAGGGCTTCGACTTCCTCTTCATCGAAGGGATGGGCTTTCTCTGTATAGGCAAAAACTTCACGCAGTAAATCTTGGAGGTCCTTCATTTCCGCAAGCTTCGGCACCTTCGCCTTTAACCGGCCTTCCAGATACGCGATCAGCGATTCGTCCGCCATGTAGTTGACGATCTCGCGGGGTGTGTAGAAAGAGCCGGTCTGCTTGCGGGCGGTGGTCCCGGTTTCGGGATTGTAACTGGCCAGGAGATTTTCGAAGACCTTTCCGAGGAGTTCGGGGTCGAGGGCGATTTCCTCCTCGATCGGGGTGTTCTCGGTAACCGTAAATTTATAGCTGTCCAGCAGGTTAATCAGACCTCGCACTTTCTCCTTCTTTTTCCTCTTATCGCCATAGGCATCACTGAGATCGAGGGTCCGATAGTCGGAGAAAAACAGGAAGTTGGGAACCTTGGGCTGTTTCCGTGAGTTGCGCGTGAAACCATCCACATAAATGACTTTTTTCTTGCCAGAGCCATCTTCCTTGTCCAAGCAATCGAACAGGCCACCATTCAGGAATGGAATACCTGAAAACAGCTTGACCGCTTCTTCTTCGGCAATGGCAAACAGCTTCTGATAGCGGTAAAGGTTCTTCACACCGTATTCATTTTTTCGCTCCAGGAAAGACCCATCATTTGCAAATCTTCGGTTTTCCCGGCCCCCGGTATTCATGCGTTGATTGAGCGTGCCGAAAAACAGATTCTGGAGAATGGCTCGGTAGAATGAGCTGTCTTCATCTTTTAGAGACTTGAGGGCGCCAACGAGCTTACGTTCACTGAAAAGGTCGGCGGGAATGAGCCCCTTTTCTTTGAGGAACCAGCAGAAGATCAGGCGGGTGAGGAGCCGGATAACGGAGGTCGCGTTTCGAGTGGCTTCGTCCTTCTCAGCATCGGCGGGGAACTCAACACGATCTACCGCCCAAAAGTACCAGTCCGCAAGCTCACGGTAGAATTTCTTATTCAGTTCGTTGGTATCGAGCGTGGTACGCCATGCCTCGTGAAGCTGCTTAAAGTCCCGGCACTCGTGCTTCGCCATCAGCGTGGAGAGTGCGAGGTCATGCAGGATTTCGATGTGTGCGCGGTGCGGGTCCTGATAGCGGATATCTTTGATCAACTTGACCTTTTCCAACACATCGCGGCTTTGATCCTTCTTGTGCAGCCGTCGGTCAATGACCGAGAACGTCAGCGCACCATTGTGACGGATGAGCAGCATGGCTGGCATATGGAACAGCAGATTAATCTCTCGTGTGATGACTGCCATCTGGGTGCGCGTGTAATGGTTTTTCTCCAGGTCGAGGGCAAAGAACAGATAGGACTGGTAGTTTCCGGAATCATAACCGGAGTCAAAAAGCATACCCTGCGTGCCGGAATTGCGCACCTCATCATCCGTAATCTGAAACAGGAATTCGACGGACTTCCAACGCTCGAACAGAGCCTTCTCCTTGCCAAACTCCCGGTCACGTTTGTCGAACTCGGCAAGAAATGCGTCCGGTGTATTGTCAAGATCGAGGGTCTTCTCACTCTGGTAACCCAGGGTGTTCAGCAGACCAATTGACGCGGCGCGCAGGTCAGTCCCGGAAAAGGCCCGAAGCGTGGCTTGGATTTGTTGTCGTATGTCTGTATTCATGGTTGTATCCGTGCTTTCTCATCCTTCGACTATTCCTGCATAGACTCCAATAACCTCTTTCCGGCGTCTGTCAGCCGATGTTTCTGCAAACGGCTGTTGGGTTTTTCGGGGATGGTGTATTCGATCAAACCCGCTTTGCGCAGATCAGGCAGTGCTTTGCGCAGATTGCCGCTTAGTTGCTTGTGCCCCAAGGCAGCAGCGATCTCTGCAGATGAGAGGGGATTCCCGGCGCAAGCCGACAAAATACGTCGACTGACTTGTGCCTCGACTTGTGCCTCGACTTGTGCCTCTGACTCTGGCCTCAACTCAGCCCGATCTGTTTGACGGGTTTGAAAATCAGGGTATTTGACAATGATCCGAAAAATGTCTCCTTCAATCAGTTCAGGATCACTACCGCCATAGGCTTTGCCGTATTTCATCAATTTGCGCACCCCCGAACCCAACTCGTCCGCCCGTCCAATTTGGCGGAAAAACTGAGCAATGACCGGATTTTTGGAAAAGGGCGTAAATGTATCAGGATTGATGAGACCGAATCCGTGCGAATTGTTGCTGTTTTCGGTGCGCACCCGGCCACGCTCAATAATCAGTTTGGCCGGAAAGGCATCCGTGTATTCCCGATGGATCAGGATATTGGAAGCGACTTCCCGAAAAATGGCGTCGCGGATGCTGATACTCATAGTGCCTTCGAGATAAAAGGGATCCGGCAGATGTTTTGCGATAAACGCCATGATACGATCATAGCTCTCGATCAGGTTGGTCGCAACGAAATCCCGATCGTCATAACGGTCGAGATTGACCTTGCGCAAAATCAGGTCAGTGCGGTGGTGGGGAACGGCGGACAAAATAACATCATCTTTTCCCAGCAGCAAAATGCCCGCCAGGGTCACACCGCTTTTGCCTGTTTCGGAATCAGCTTGGTATAACTGAGCGCTTTTGAGGAGGTCAAGATCATCCATACTAGCCCAAGGGTGCTTTTCATGCCGAATTGTGGCAATCTTGCGACACTCGACAATCAGATCTTTCCTGAGCTGTTCCAGTGTGGCATACGGATAAATTTTGTTTTCCGAGTAGGTGGTCTGTTTCCGGCGGTACAGCGCGGCAACGGACCATGTATGATCGGTAATATCCAGATCCCCGTCTTCATTTCGATCGAAGATACGCCCGCTACAACGGTGCACCTGAGAGCTCTCCGGAACAAAGATATAAAGTACAGCTTTTCCGTCAATCCGTACTTCATCGGCTGACAGATAACAAGACGGATTGATTTTCTGCGGATTGTTGATGGCCGTTATAAAATCCTTTTTGATTTGCGCTAAGCAGTTAAGATCAACGCCTGTCACTTCACCGGCGTCACTAACCCCGAGCAATAGGGTTCCACCGTGACGGTTGAGGAACGCGCAAACGGTTTTATATACATTCCGATTAAGGGCACGCCGACATTCCTTGAATTCAACGAAAATGCCTTCACCCTGTTTTATTAATTCTTTGAGATCAGCCATCAGTTCTTCCCTGATTTGATGACAAGCCAGGTAATGAGTTCAAAATCAGAGGCATCAGTGGCTTGTTCCTGCTTGTCCGGGATAACAAAATCACGGCCGGACTGCAGTCCGGCAGCGGTTCGTTTCTGGAAAGTGCGGACGATGGCCTTGATAGCCTTGGCCAGCAAATCGCTGCACTTGTCCATCTTGGCGCCGTTTTCCGTCTCCCGGTCAAACAGGTCGCAGAGCGACTTATACGGAGCGGCTTTACCGACACTCAGTTTCTGGAACATAGTGAGGGCACTCTTGGCCTGGGTAAAGGTGAAGCGGACGGTACCATCATCACGGATATAGAGAAGGTAATACCGCCCCAGGGGATTCACGTTGGAGGATCGCTTCTCCTCCGGTGGATTTTTGTGCCGCAAACAGAATATCACCCCGGGTTTTACAATCTCGTGCCAGTTTTTGTCAAACAATGTCGCGTTCTTCATTTCATCAAGCGTCGGTGTTACGGCATAGAGACCCAGCGGGGCTTCCTCCAGTAGTTTTCGGTTGTTGACCAGGAAGTTCATAAGCTCAACCCGGAAATCGTCGAGGGTGAATTCACTGAGTGAGACGTTGTCATCCATCTCCTCCAGATCGATCACCTCATCTCTGAGCCGGATGAGCTGCTTCTCACGATAGGTCAGTTCTTCAGCAACCAGCGCTTCGAATTGATCGGGATCGAGAAGGTTGTCGGCGCCACTGGCAGCAATATCCACCATCGCCATACGCGCTTCAACACGGTCCTTGAGGTTAATGTACTTGTTCAGGTCGTCAGTGGGCCAGAAGTTAACGAGCTGAATCTGCCTGTTGGTGCTGCCAAGGCGGTCGATTCGGCCAAAACGCTGGATGATCCGCACCGGGTTCCAATGGATGTCATAATTGATGAGGTAATCGCAGTCCTGCAGGTTCTGGCCCTCCGAAATGCAGTCGGTAGCGATAAGTATGTCGATTTCGCCCTCCTGCGGCATGTTCGGCATCTTCTTGCGGAGCTTGGAACGGGGCGAAAAGTTGGTCAGGATGGAGATGAAATCGGTCTGGCGAGCATAGCCTGCCTGCTTGAAGGTGGTGCGGTTGTCGCCGGCTCCGGTAACCAGCGCGCAGTGCAGGCCCATCTCCTCGGACACCCAGTCCTTCACATTTGCATACAGGTATTGCGCGGTGTCGGAAAAGGCGGTGAAAACCAGCGCTTTTCGATTGTCGCCGTTCAGCGGGTGGTTGATTTTCTCCAGGATCAGACGTTTTAACTCCTGAAGCTTGGCATCCCGGTCCGCAGTGACGGCGGCAGCTTTCTCATGGATATCAATCAGCTGTGTACGGTCTTTTTTGAGGTCTTTTTTCCATTCCTTGCGTTTCAGATGTTCCAAGCGGATCGGGAGCTTCTTGCCTACCATCAGACGTTCCAGCAGCTCCGCCTCTTCTTCCTCGCCCTGGTCCTGGAACAGATTGGGATTGGTGTATTCATCGAAGTTGCCTTCAAAATGGTCGATCTTCTCCAACAGGTCGTCGATCTTCTTGATCGTTCGGTCGATGGACACCTCGAAGCTGTGCACGGAGCTTTCGAGTCGCTTCAGGTAGTTTGTACGCATCATACCAATCAGATAGGACTCGCGCATTCTCTGATCGTTGAAAAGGAGTAGCTGCGCGCCGTCCTTTATGTAGCGGTTCACGTGGGCGTCTTCCAGATAGGCGGACGGATTGAAGATGCTCAGCTTGTATTCCGAGATAGCCGCATGCAGATCATCGTAGGACGGAAAGTATCCCTTGATATCTGTGGCCGGATACAGGGCGATTGGCTTGAGCCTTTTGGGGAATTCGCCCATATCCCTGGTCCCGTAGTAGCTGATGATGTGTCGACGGGACCGTGCTATGGTAAGTTCGTCAAGCAGTTTGAAGAAGGTGGAATCCAAAGCGTCGAGCAGGCGGCTCACCTTACGTTCCGGGTTTTTCTTCGGGTCCGCCCACTGCGTGAAGTGGGTCTGCGCATTCTTCATCGCCTGGGCAATGCTGTAGATGCCAAGCGACTCGTGGAAGACCCGATCCTGATCTTGTGTGATCAGCAGGAACTGATTTCGCAAATCCTTGAGACTATTATTCACCGGGGTTGCCGAGAGCAGCAGCACCTTGGCATCCACACCCGTCTGAAGAACCCGTTCCATCAGAAACTCGTAACGCGTCATCTTGCGGGTGCCGTCCTCTTGAACCTTGCCCCGAGCGTTATTGCGGAAGTTATGAGATTCATCAATAACCACGAGATCATAATTGCCCCAATTGTGCGTTCCGTAGGCATCTCGCCCCAAATCGGTATGAGCCAGCACAGTGAATGCAAATCGATCCCTGATGAGTGGATTGCGCGTATCGTTTTCGCGATAGACTTTCCAGTTATCCTCCAGCTTTTTGGGACAGAGAACAAGCACGCGACCGTTGAGAAGTTCAAAGTACTTGATAACCGCCAATGCTTCGAAGGTTTTCCCCAGGCCGACACTGTCTGCGATAATGCAGCCATGGTGCTTCAAAATCTTGTTGATCGCGCCCTTTACAC
The DNA here is from genome assembly GCA_964588535.1 of uncultured Desulfobacteraceae bacterium. Taxonomy (GTDB): domain Bacteria; phylum Desulfobacterota; class DSM-4660; order Desulfatiglandales; family Desulfatiglandaceae; genus NaphS2. The sequence goes on along the minus strand of CAZPQA010000047.1, from coordinate 2,087 downwards.
CGTCCTTTTGGAACTCATAGAGCATGTCCCATACGTCAGACTCGAAAAAGCCAGTCTTCTCGTCAAGAAGCCCACCACGTTCTGCCTCCGACAAATAATCTTCAAAAATGTGAAAGAGCGTCTTGAAATAAACGAACTCCGGCGAATGGTTCTCATATAGCTGTGCGAGATAATTCAGGACTTCAGCCTTAACGTCTTCAACGAGGTTCTTGTCGTTCCAGACCTCGTCGAACCATTTTTTCAGGTCTTTTCGATCTCTGGTGCTGTCAACTTCCAGATTAAGCTCGATGTTGTTGCCCGTAGCGCCCAGACCAAGACCGCGCACCGTAAAGTTCGAGCTTCCAATAATGGCTTCTTGAACGCCATTGTTGTCCATGTGGTACATCTTGCCGTGAAGGAAACCCGGTTTGATTATCGATCTGACATCGACTTTACGCTTCAACCAATCTGAACATTCCTTAGCCGCCCGTTTCTGCTCAAGACGGTTGGATAGCAAAAGAGCGTCGTCCTCAATTCTGAAAGTCTTTTTCTCTGTTTTTTCAGGGTCAAGTGATTGTATGAATTGTGGCTCTCCGAACAGAAATCGAAGATGATTGATCCGGCCGAGCTGGTCTTTGAGGGCGGCATATGCGTAAATAGTGAAATAGGCGGAAACAAATGAGAGATCTGAGCCTTGAAGAATCTTTTCTTTGAGGAAATCACCAATTGATCCACGATGGTGGTTGTCCCAAATGCCGGATGTTCTTAGATTAAATGATGTCATACGCAGATTCCCCACTGATGCAAATGCCTAATCATTACGTCTTTCCCATGGTACAAAATACAAAACCCCGCTCTCCATCTGTCTGGAGTAACGGGGTTTTAGGATAGCCATAGACCATTTCGAATCCTCTTTCCCTATCGGGTTGAAAAAAGGTGTCTGTTTCGCATATACTACTGAATGGTGTTTACACATAACTACTCTACATGTCAATGAAAATGCGCACACTTCCGTAGGAGCGGACCTGTGTGTCTACCCTGCGTGCCCCCCCAGGATATCACGACCCCACAGCGTGATGAACAATTCTTTCGCAGAGAATTTCGGGGGAAAGTTCAATTGAGAGGGTCAGTGCATGTTCAGGCTCTTCCAGAATGCTCAACTGGCTGTCCAGCAAATCAGAGGGCATAAAGTGGCTTTTTCGATGCTGCAGCCGCCGGTAAAGAGTGCCCCGAGTTCCCTTCAGATACACCAGCAGAATCGGGATCGATGAATCGCCGAAAAGAATATGCCGGTAGCTTTCTTTAAGGGCCGAACAGGCCACCACACCACCCCCCTGCCCTGCCATTTCAGCCATCTTTTCCGCCACTGTTTTCAACCATGGGCGCCTGTCGTCATCAGCCAAGGGAAGGCTTCTTTTCATTTTTCGAATATTGGCAGCTGGATGAAAATCATCTGCATCCAGGAAAGGAACCCGAAGCACCTCGGCTACGCGCCTGCCCACAGTGGTTTTGCCACATCCGGAAACGCCCATGATCACAATAACCATCGAAAAATCTCCCGTTGGGCCTATATTCATCTCCTCCCCGATGACGGATATTATTTTAGCTGTTCTGCGGGTAAATATATTGAAATTCCAACTGATCTTCAAGGAAAAAGGCATCACAGTATGCACGCAAAACTTATGCCCCACTTCAACCTGACATGTTACAAATAGTGGTCTCATTCCCCTTGACACACAAATCCCACTTCAGTAAAACTTTCCCCGAAAAGCGATTTCTTATCATCCATTATCTCACCATCAAAGATTTTGATCTTGACTAAATCACCTCATCAGAATAAACTTTATTCGGCAATTCCCATCTGTTTGCTGTTTCATTGGGTAGATATAACCTGCTTTCGCACGTCGATAAACAATTAACATCATAACCCCTAACATTCTGGAGTGCACAATGATAAGGCACTGTCAGAAAGTCATTAGAGAGAAGTCTCCGGTGGACAACTTTGTCTTAACAGGGACTGTTTGCGTTTAAGATGACTTTATTCTTAAATCCGTAATCTCGGGGAAGGAGGCAATAATGGCCATCAATATACTCATCACCAGACGTTT
>CAZPQA010000046.1:8151-25320 GCA_964588535.1 uncultured Desulfobacteraceae bacterium | reverse complement strand
CTGCCAGAATTCAGACAATGGCTGGGGCGAGACCTGTTATTCCTATACGGATCCCGATTTTGCGGGAAAGGGTAAAAGCACCCCTTCCCAGACCGCGTGGGCGCTCTTGGGGCTCATGGCTGCCGGCGAACTTAAAAGCGCCGCTGTGCAACGGGGAGTTCATTGCCTGATCAACCAGCAGGACAAACAGGGAAAATGGGATGAAAAGCTCTACACCGGTACGGGTTTCCCCAGTGTGTTTTACCTGCGTTACCATGGATATGGTCAGTTTTTTCCCCTTTGGGCATTGGGCGAATACCGTCGATTGCGCATTGAGAAAAAGACCCTTCAAGATGAAGTAACCCTGAAACATCCTGTCGATCTATCACAGCCGGCTTAACCAGCCAGAAAATGAACAAGACAATCGGTATTGTGGCGGCGCTTCCGGGTGAGGCGCGGGCGTTGGTTGGACGTCGTTCCTGGGAGAAAGCCAACGGATTCTTGAAATGTCAGGCGGTGTTGGAAGACGGCACTGATCTGGTGGTTGTTCAACCTGGTATGGGCATGGATAATGCTTTTTCCGCTGCCAGTTGGCTCTCAGAAAAAGGCGTGACAGCCCTGGGATGTTTTGGTGTCTCCGGCGGGCTCGATCCTGAACTGGGGGTCGGGGATCTGGTATTTGCGGATGCGGTTTTCGTGGAAGGGGATGGCGGGGCTTCCCTGGTTTGGAATAAGGGTGGGTGCGATTCTGGCGTGACCTTTGATTTCCAAGCTGCCAAAGGCCTTACCGTAAGTTGGGGACCGATCATTACGGTTCAAAAGCCGGTTTTCAATACCGCGGATAAGAGGTCGCTTTTTGACCGAACCGGAGCCTTGGCCGTTGACATGGAGACTGCGGCTGTGGCGCGTGCTGCAAACGGGTCAGGTCTTCCTTTTTTCGCTGTCCGGACCATCTGTGACTCAGCGGATGTTACGATTCCGGAGTCCATCTACCAATGTGTTGATCAGCAAGGCCGTCCCCGGTTTCCCCACCTTTTCCGGCTGATCGTTCGAAACCCTCCCTTGATATCTCATCTGCTGCGTATGAAAAGAGATTTTAGCGCGGCTCTTTCTGGTGCACCCCATGTTCTGCGTTGTTTGGCGGGTATGGGCATGCCGCAGGAGTAGTTGTCAGGGTGCAGTTGTCAGGGTGCAGAAAAATCAGCTTTGAATTTCATCCTGCCCCCTGCCCCTGACAACTGCCCCCTTTACATGTTCACCCCTTTTTCAACGCTTTCTGCACCAACTGGATGATGTCCAACACCTGCAAATCCACCTTATTCCGTCGTACATGGGTGGTCATGGTGCGGACGCACTGTTGGCAGGAGGTGACCACGGCCTGGGCGCCGGTATCCAGGACTTCCCGGATTTTTCGTTTTGAAATTTCCGCAGAGAGTTTGGCATCGACCATTTCCAGATTGCCGCCGCCGCCGCAGCACTGGCAGTTTTCCCGTGTATTGGGGAGTTCCGCGAACTGAACCCCGGGGATGGACCCAATGATTTCTCTCGGTTCTTCAAATATGCGTGAACCGCGGCCCAGATCGCAGGGGTCGTGGTAGGTGACGGTTAGAGACAAGGCATGCCTTGTCTCTACAAGGGGGATTTGACCCTTTTTGAGTAGGTTCAGTAGAAACCCTGTGGCATGGGAAACCTCGAATTCGTGAGGGTAGTGCTCCCGCCACATCTGGTAGCAGGACGGGCAGGAGAAGACCAGCTCTTTGGCGCCTTTTTCTCGAACCGCCTCCAGGTTATGTTTCATAAATTCCTGAAACATCTCCCCAAGGCCGGCCCCCAGCATGGGAAAGCCGCAGCACCATTCCTCTTCCCCCAGAAGAGTAAAGTCAACGTTACTTCGATCAAAAATTTCCGCCAGGGCTATGGGGATTTTCTGGACCAGGGGAAAATAGGCGGCCGTACATCCCGTGAAATAAACGACGTCGGATTGATCTTTGATGTAGTTGTCATCGGGCGGGTCCCGCATATCCTCCACCCACTCGGCACGCTCTTCGTTGTCCTCGGCAAAGACATTGTGGTCTTCTGCCAGATTATCCCGAATCATGTTGATTTTCTTGGGGTAGCTTTTGGAATGGACCATGTCCTGGCGCAGGGAAAGCCACAAATTTTTAAGATGAATGCCGACGGGACAGACTTCCTGGCAGTTACCACAAAGGGTGCAGCGAAACACCGTGTCGCTGAAGTGTTTCATCGCTTCTTTGCTGGCGGGCTTTTTTCTGAACAGATGTCTGAAAAGACCGGTGCGCTGTTTCAGGAGCTCCTGGAGACCTTTCATGCGGTAAACCGTGGACAGCTCTCCGTCTGAAGCTGCGGAAACCGCCGGGCATACGTCGATGCATGCCTGGCAATTGGTGCAGGCCCCCATCTCCAGCAGTTGTCTGATGTTATATTCCTGGTTATTGGCCATTTTCAGCTAAACCATCACCTTCCGCCTTCATCCTTCCATCCTATTCTTCAGCATATTTTTCAATATCAGCCAACACCCATTTTGTCACAGCCTCTTCTCCCTTGAGCAGGTTTTCCAGCTCGCCTTTGTCGCTGGGTTTGATTTTGTAAAGCCACCCCTTGCCGTAACAGTCGTCATTGATAAGCCCCGGGTTGGTTTCCAACTCTTCGTTGACACTGTCGAGCACGCCATTTACGGGGGCATAGACTTTCCCCAACCATTTCCCCGATTCGATCTTGGCGAATTTCTTTCCCAGTTTCAGCTTTTTGCCGTCATCCGGAAGCTGAACATACACCACTTCCCCGGCCATGGTCTGGGCAAAATCGTCCATGCCCATGACCAGAAGGTCCCCTTCCTCTTTGACCCAGAAATGATTTTCTTCATAATAGAGGTCGTCCGGCATGTTGTATTGCTCAATTTTCATTGTCTTTTCCTCCCTCAGATTTTTCATTCATGGTTATCCTCGTCTCCGATTCAGGTCTTTTCTTCAGGGTTTTCATCATTGGCTCCATGGGCCGGAGAAACCGCATTCATGGAGATCACCACCGGCGCCAGAATTATGTGCAGCAGTCGGCTGAAGGGAATATAGGCAATAAATGCAGCTGTCAATGCCGCATGAATATACCACATAAAACTAAACACCTCAGGGATCCCCCGTGACGGTGAAAACCACAGGCTGATGGCATATCCTGCAAAACTCCAGGCGGCGTTCGCAGGATACCCGGTCATGATAATTCGCATCCCTTCAAGCAGAAAGCCCATGATGACAATGCCGCCGATCAGGGCCAAGGCGATCCGGTCCTGCGGAGGAGTTCCTGTTGCTCGGTTCCGTTCTTGAAGGGTGCCCCGTATCCAGGTCAGGATAATGCCTGCGAGAATCATTACCCCTGTGATATCATAGAGAAAAGCGGTCAGTGGATGGTTTTTGTTGATCATATCCCAAATGGCAGGATTGTGGGGTGCCCAAAGGGATCCCACTAATGCTACAAGCCCCCAGGAAAATCGAAACACGAAGGGGTAGAAAATAAGCCCGTGGATGAACCACCGTCCCTGAGAACGTCGATACAGGCGCCTTTGCAGAAATGCATCCCAGAAAAGGGATTGCAGGATCTTGAAGATCTTGGGGGAAAAAATGGGGCGAAGCATGTCAAACAAGGCTTGCAGCAGTTTAAGCATGGGGTGCGTGCTGGAAATGTGGCTCATGGTACTGGTTAAGAGGACCGAAACAAAGAGGACCATGCCGCAGAGGAAAATCACAAGCCCCACAGTAGATATGGATTTAAGGGTGAAGTCCAGAGTAAATGTGGCTGTGTGGCAGGGCATGCACAACACGCTTTTGGCCGGCAGGACCACTGACGCGGCCCTAAGGTCATTTCCCGCAAAATGACAGCGTTTGCAGGAGTCTTCTCCATCGGTAATATTCATCTGATGGAGGGTGGAAAGATCTTTGAGGCTTTTGTTGGGTTTAAAGCGAAGGGTAGCCGTTTGGGTATCCCGGAAAGGCGTAATTCCCTGAAGGTGGCATGCCTGGCAGGCGACCCCCACGTGGGCGTCATGGGTCACCTCTTCGTCGTGGGGCAGATGGCACTTCAGGCAGTCCACAGCAGGTTGCCGGTTGTGGACAAAGGCGGCGGCGTTCTGATGGCAGGCGATACAGGCCATTTTCGTATGGGGAGTGGTGCTGTAGGTTTTGGCATCCATCAATGGGGTGTGTCTACCCGTTTTGATCTGTGCTTCGGTGCCGTTGTTCCCATGGCAGTGCAGACAGAAAGCCTGGGATTGTTTGATATCCTCAGGATCTTTTTGGCCGCGGGCCTGGTGACAATTCATGCAGGCCGCAGACTCTTCTGAAAACAGGGCATCTGAAAAGGGGGGTAGTGCCGATGCCAGCTTGTGACAGGCGCCGCACTGTTCCCGGGGCGGTTTGTCGGGGTTATATTTTCCGGCTCGGTTTTCACCTAAGGTGGGTTGTGTGTGGGGGTTGTGGCATTTCAGGCAGTATCGATATTCATTGGCATTATTGACCTTCAGCGAGCCGTGAAGGCCGTTATCCAGATTGTCCATGACCTGGTCATGGCAGTCCAGGCATTGGTCCGCCTTGAAAAAATTCTTTTCATGTTTGCTGACGTTGCCGGGTTTCGGGTGAAGCCGTTGATCCGCCACATTCCCGTGACAATCCAGGCAGGCGGTCTGGCCGTGGGCTGATACATGAAACCGGGCTGGATCGAGGAGCCAGGAGGCGTGCGCGCAATCGGCGAAAAGAATAAAGAGGAGCAAGGCCGGAAGGAGGCAGGCAGCTCTTTTCATGAGTATTCAACCAATCTTTCCCACAACGTAAGGTCTTTCGGGGACCGCCACTGTTTCGGGATGGGTATGTATAAATCATCAACGGCCTGCTGAAGATTTTCGATTTTTGCGGCTCCCATTTTTTCAACATCCCTATGGGAAATTCCGGAAGAATAAACATGGAATTTGCCCGCATGGTCCGCCACCTGAAAAATGTTCTGGGCGCACCATTGGTCAATGACAAAGTCCTTCGGATCACTGTATCTGCCTGAAAACGCCTGGAAATCGCAGGTGGATCGCATGATGTCGCAGAATTCAGGGTTCCCCGTGCCTTCCCGGCATTCGCAGGCGACCATAACAAAAAGCCGTATATGGGGCAAGCCTTAAACCCTCCGTTTCCATGTTATTCCCCTTGACACCCCTCGGTATTATTGAGTACAGAAAGAGGCATAATTCCCAAGCCAAACCGGGTCCTGAACTGGAAGCGGATATCAAGAATTTCGTAAAAGTACGGCTGGCGGCCCACGAGTATCCGAGGGAGATCGAATTTGTCAGTGAACTTCCCCTGACCAATACGGGGAAGATTATTCGAAGAGAACTGAAAGCCAGGGAGGTCAATCGAAAAAAGGGGCAATCCCAGTGAGAGAAGCCCCCCGTTTCCCTTGAAAATACTTTTTAGTGAGTTTGCTTAATCTTGAGGCAACCGCACCACCAGCACCGGTGTTGCGCACCGCCTGAGTACTCGCCTTGAGGTACTTCCCATGACCGCATCCGCCAGGGGTTTGTGACCGTGGGCGCCCATTACCACGAGATCGTACCCCCCTTTTTTCACCTCATCCAGAATTAACTCAACTGGGTTGCCGGCCTTAACGATCATGTTATCAACGATGAAGGGGCAGGTGGGGTGTTCCGAAGCCATCTCATCGCAGAAGTCCTCAAGTCGCTTTCGGAATTTTTCATGGACCTCCGCTTCATTTTTTTCCATGATTTCATTCCACTTGGTGTCACCGATCACATTCACAACCAGGCTTTCCCGGTAAGGAGACAGTTGTTCCAGGGCGTGCAGGAATGTAACGTTGGCCCCGTATCGATTGGCGATGCTCGCTGCGTAACCGGCGGCATAACGGGCATTTTCGGATAGATCCGTGGTATACAGAATTTTTTTGATTTCTGGAATTATCATACCTTCCCCCTTGTGCCATCAGGCCCGACAAAATGCGGTTGGAAAACCACATGTAATCTGTTAGGCTCCTCATGTGAGTGATTTACAGCGAAAGTATAAGGGTTCCGATCAATGAAAAGCAAGTGAAATATCGAATAATGAAATTCAATAGAAGCGCTTTTCAGGGTTCAAACCGGAAGACATGCGAAAAATTTTGAGGACGTGAGCATGAATGAAACCGTTGAAATTATCGTGGGTATCGGGGTCCTGGTGGCCGTGTATATCCTGACCCGGCATTTTCACTCCTGGCGGTTTTCAAGAACATATGTTCTGATTATAAACGATCTGAAGAAAAAAGGGGCTGTGAATCTTGCCTCTGCGGTGGAGCTTCCCTACGCCAAAAAGAGCATGCTTCGCATTGGAACCCGCGATTACCGGCCCAAAGCACTTGAACATCTGACCATGAAGCAAATTGTGGGCGTCACGGATAGCGGGCGATACTATCTAATTGTAAAGCCCGAGGACCTTCCCATGGTTCAATAGCAATGCCATGTAATTTCTCGTTCCCACGCTAAAGCCGGGGAACGAGAAAGCGCTGCTGTGATTAAGGAAAAAACCAGCCCTCGTCTACTTTTTCGGATGCCTCGGATTTTCCACTCCTTCGGTGGGTTTGCCGAAAGAAGCCGTATCCAGGCCTGCCAGGGGATGGTTCTCCGCATACATGGGTTTGAGTTTTCTTGCCGAGATTTCCGGATAGTATTTGGCATTGGTTTGCTGATTTCTATCCAGCGGTACTTCTTCGATTTCGTAGCCCGTTGTGCCCAGGCCGTTTCCTACCCTGCCATAAACCTGGGGTTCAATGTCTTTTCCCTTGATGACATTGGGTTTTTTCGTTCCCGACGCCAGTACATCAAACTCTTCCGCCTCCGAATTGGTGAGTCCGGGGACGTCGTTCATCATATCGATGCAGGCTTTATCTACGGCCACCGGGTCCGTGGAGGCCAGGATACCCAGGCTGTTCACCCGTAGCGGTTGCAGGCCAGCGTAATATCAATGGTGTAATTGAAAGTTTCATCTTTCATAGGGGTAGTCCGTTTCAACTTTATTGCCCCAAAAACTTTTTACTGATCGCTATTGACCTTGACTATAATGGCTGATTGAATTAGATGAGTAAGGTTAATCAATTGTGATAAAGCGGGTCGTTTCAAACAATAAGACCAGAATGGATTTTGTGCAGCTATGGGAAAACCGAGTGCGATTATAGAAGATCGAGCCAACAAAGTAGAGAAATTGAGGGCAAGTGGCGTCAGCCTTTATCCTGTGGGTTACCAAGTGGATATAACCGCGGGCGAAATCCTGCGGCGGTTCGGCGGTATGGATGAAAAGGAACTGGAGCAGGAAACAGAAAGCTATTCTGTGGCCGGTAGAATTGTCTCCAGAAGGGATTTCGGAAAAGCGTCCTTTATCCACATCAAAGACCGAACCGGCCGAATTCAGGCATATGTCAGGAAGAACAAGATACAACCCGATCAATTCGATACATTCAAGCTGATGGATATCGGCGACTTCGTGGGTATCAAGGGGTCGCTGTTCAGAACCAAAACCGGAGAATTAACCCTTGTGGCGGAAGACCTTGCGCTGCTTTCCAAATCCATGAGACCCCTTCCCGAAAAATGGCATGGCTTAACCGATGTGGAAACAAGGTACCGGCAGCGGTATGTGGACCTGATCATGAATGACCATGTGCGGGAAGTTTTTATGACCCGGAGCCGCATTATCCAGGCCATACGTGAGTTTTTCATCGAAAAAGATTTCCTGGAGGTGGAAACGCCCATGATGCAGCCCATTCCGGGCGGGGCTACTGCGAGGCCTTTCATAACCCATCACAATGCACTGGGGATGGACCTGTATATGCGAGTGGCCCCCGAACTTTATTTGAAACGGCTGGTGGTGGGGGGCCTCGAAAGGGTGTTTGAAATCAACCGTAATTTCAGGAATGAGGGCCTTTCCATCAAGCACAATCCTGAATTTACCATGATGGAATTCTATATGGCCTATGCCACTTACGAGGATTTAATGGTATTGACGGAGGATGTTTTCGGTCACGTTCTCGACCAGGTGAGCGGTGGGCAGGTGATTGAATACCAGGGAAAGACCATTGACTTTACACCCCCGTGGAAAAGGATCTCCCTTTTTGATGCTTTAAGAGAGACGGGAGACGTGGAAGAAAATGTTTTTAATGACAGGGAACCGGCGGCAGCGCTGGCCCGGGGCCTTGGCATTGCGGTTCAGGACCGGGACGGGCACGGACAGATCCTAACCAAACTTTTTGATCACCTGGTGGAACCTCATCTGCTCCACCCCACTTTTGTGACCGGTTATCCCACGGAGGTTTCACCCCTATCCAGGCGTAATGACCAGGATCCTTCGTTGACCGATCGATTCGAGCTGTTTATCGGGGGCCGGGAGATAGCCAATGCGTTTACAGAATTAAATGATCCCGTGGATCAGAAAGACAGGTTCGAAAGCCAGGTGGCGCTCAGGGATGCCGGGGACAAGGAGGCATTGTTCATGGATGAGGATTACGTCACCGCCCTTGAGTACGGCATGCCGCCGACAGCGGGGGAGGGAATCGGTATTGACCGGCTGGTGATGCTGCTCACAGATTCGCCATCCATTCGGGATGTCATCCTGTTTCCCCAGATGCGACCCAAGGAATAGGCTGTTTCGCTCATGTATGAGTTATTCTTAGGACTTCGATACCTGAAAGCCAAGCGGAAACAGCGCTTTATTTCCGTCATTACCATTATTTCCGTGCTGGGCGTTATGGTAGGCGTCATGGCGTTGGTGGTGGTACTTTCCGTGATGAATGGTTTCAGATCGGACCTCATGAGCAAAATATTGGGTGTGAATTCCCATGTCCTGGTGCTGAACCTCAGCGGGACCTTCAACGGTTACCAAGAGGTTGCAGAAAAGGTGAAAAAAGTGGATGGGGTGGTGGCCATAACCCCTTTCATCTATACTCAGGTGATGCTCAATAACTCAGGAAGGGTTTCCGGCGCTGTGCTGCGGGGAGTAGATCCCAAAAGCGCCGCCCGGGTGGTCAGCTTTGACAAAATGATCAAGGAAGGGTCCCTGTCGTCCTTGGGTGAAGCTGAAAATGGCATTCCCTCTATCATCATCGGAAGCGAATTGGCTAAGCAGATAGGCGCCGCCACCGGAAGTCTGGTGACGGTGATTTCACCGGAAGGGAAATTGACCCCCTTAGGCAGAACGCCCAACACCAAAAGGTTCAAAGTGACCGCCATTTTTGATTCCGGCATGTATGAATACGATGCTTCAATGGTCTATATTTCGCTCAGGGAGGCCCAACGTTTTCTGGCCCTGGGTGACAGTGTGACGGGGCTTGAGTTAAAAGTCAAAGAGGTTTACCAGTCTGATATTATTGCGAGGAAGATCCAGAAATCATTGGGGTATCCTTACTGGACCAAGGACTGGAAACTCATGAATCGAAGCCTTTTTTCGGCGCTCAAACTTGAAAAACTCACCATGTTTGTCATCCTGACCATGATTGTTTTAGTGGGCGCCCTGAATATTATCAGCACATTGGTGATGGTGGTCATGGAAAAGACGCGGGATGTGGCCATTTTGAGGGCCATGGGCGCTTCCGCCCGCAGCATTATGAGCATTTTCATGCTCCAGGGTATTCTGGTCGGCGTCATTGGAACCATCGCCGGTCTTTTCTCCGGGCTCGGCTTATGCCATTTGTTGAGCAGGTATAAGTTTATCAACCTTCCCTCCGATGTTTACTACATTTCCAAACTGCCGGTTCTAGTTTCAGTTTCGGATGTTTCCATTGTGGCCGCCGCGGCGGTGGTCATTTCTTTCCTGGCGACCCTTTATCCGGCATGGTATGCATCAAGGTTGAACCCCGTGGAGTCCTTCCGGTATGAATGATCGCTTAGATGAGAGCCCTTTGGAGACCGACCCGGCCGGTGTAGCCGCTTTGGCGGAGTCGACAGGGATTTCCCGCTCACCCATGTTGACCTTTGATGGGGTGAGCAAGTCTTTCGAGCACCTCGGGTCGACCATTCAGGTTCTGAAAGGGATTGATCTGGAAATTCATCCCGCGGACAGCCTGGCTGTTACCGGTGCGTCAGGCGTGGGAAAATCAACCCTGCTCAACATTATGGGGAGCCTGGATCCGCCTACGGCTGGAACCGTCAAGTTTAACGGTTTAGATATTTATGAAATGGGCCAGAAGAGTTTGTCCCTTTTGCGAAACCGGGAGATTGGCTTTGTGTTTCAGTTTCACCATCTGTTGCCTGAACTAAATGCGTTGGAAAACGCCATGATGCCGGCATTGATCGCAAGGCATTCCAGAAAGCAGGCGATCCATATGGCAGAAGATGTGCTTTGCAATGTGGGTCTGGAAAAGCGCATGACCCATCGGGCCGGTGAGCTTTCCGGTGGAGAACAACAGCGTGTGGCCATTGCACGGGCGCTGATTATGAGCCCTAGGTTGATTCTGGGGGATGAGCCTACGGGAAATCTGGATTGGGCCACCGGTGAGGAGATTGCCGAGCTGCTTTTTCGCCTGAACAGGGAGGCGGGAGTTGCCATGGTTATTGCCACCCACAACCAGAAATTGGCGGAAAAGATGTCAAAAAAAATGGAGTTGATTGATGGTCGAATTCGCTAGGTGTATCAAGCACTTTATGCTGTTCTTTATTGATAAATATGGAAGAAAGGCCTTCACTGTCTCATCCCAGGCTTTTTTACTGGTTCTCATGGTTTTCTGTTTCGGGGTCGTGGATGCGCCCGCCCGGGAAAAGAAAGGAACCGTCTGTATTCTGCCGTTTCAAGTCAATGCCGCCAAATCCTTTGCCCATCTTCAAGTTGGATTGCAGAAGATGCTCTCATTTAGAATGAAACAAAACGGTTTCAAAACGATTTCCCCCGAGACCATCAATAAAGACCCGATTGTTTTTTCAAAAGTCCTCCGGGACAAAGCGCTGGTTCGCCTGGGAAATCGGTTCACGGCTGATTGGATGGTGAAAGGGAGTATGACCCAGATCGGCGACAAGGGGAGTATCGACCTGAAAGTCGTTGACGTCTCGGGCAAAAAGATGCCTTTTTTTATCTTTCAAGTTATTGAGGATATGGACGAGGTTCCGGAGTCGGTGAAGCGACTGGCTTTGAGTGTTGAAGATCGGATTACCGGTGTCCCCCAGGTGGATTCCATTCATGTGGCAGGCAATCGGCGAATCGAAAAGGCCGCTATTCTGGCTGTTGTGGGCACGGAGCCCGGGGACAGGCTGGACCTTGATAAACTGGACAAGGACCTTCGCGACATCTACAAAATGGGCTTTTTTAAGGATGTAACCATGGGTGTGTCCGACGGTCCGGCGGGCAAGGTAATTACCTTTAATGTGGTTGAAAAGCCATCTGTGGGCAAGATCGTGTTTGTGGGCAATGATGAGTTCGATGATGAAGATCTTCAGAAAGAACTTGGGATCAATTTATATTCCATTCTGGATTTTAGTGCCATCAAGCAAAGCATTAATCGTCTCTATGATTTTTACAAAGAGAAGGGTTATTACAATGCCGAAATCAAGGAGACCACTGAAAACCTCCCCAACAACGAGGTTTTGCTCAAATACGACATCAAAGAAAATGACAAGGTTTACATCCTGAAGATCGAGTTCAAGGGGAACAAGGCCTATGACAGCGATGAACTCAGGGACATCATGGAGACCCGTACGAAGTGGTTTCTTTCCTGGATTACCAAGGCGGGTATCCTGGATAACAAAAAGCTGGAATTTGATGCGCATAAGATTACCAGCTTTTACCATAATCATGGTTATATCAGGGCCAAAGTGGGGGAACCGAAAGTCTACTACGATGACAAGATCGAGGGATTGGTGGTTTCCATTGATATCGATGAAGGTGAACAGTATGAGGTTGAAAAGGTAAATGTTGCTGGGGATCTTATCGAGCCCGCTGACGAGCTTTTAAAGCAGGTCAATATCGGCAAGGAAAAGGTTTTCAACCGGGAGACCGTTCGAAATGATATGATCCGCCTGCAGGATATTTACGCCAACAAAGGTTTTGCGTACGCGGAGATCAAGCCGATCATCAAGGAGAATGATGAAAACCATCTGGCCGATATCACATACCGGATCTCGAAAGGCCCCAAAGTCCGTTTTGAGCGCATCACCATAACCGGGAATCAGCACACGAGAGACAAGGTTATCAGGCGTGAGCTGAAGGTTATGGAGGGAGAATATTTCAGCGGACAAGGCTTGAAACGGAGCACTGAAAATTTGAGGCGTCTGGGGTTTTTTGAGGACGTGCAGCTCCATACCAAGAAGGGCACTCGTGACGATTTGATGGATTTGAATGTGGATGTCAAAGAAAAGGGAACCCGGACGTTCAGCGTGGGTGCCGGGTACAGCTCGGCCTATTCGGCATTTGTGACTTTTCAGGTTTCCGATGAAAATTTCATGGGGTATGGACAGCGCTTGTCGGCCTCAGCCAGAATTGGTGGAAGAAATACGGAATTCGACATCCGGTTTCTGGAACCCTGGCTTTTTGATACGCGTCTCTCTCTGGGGGCTGACATTTACAAGTTTAGCCAGGACTACGAGAACTACAGCCGGTCCAGCTATGGCACCCGGCTTTCCCTCGGAGCACCGCTCTATTTAGACTACACCCGAGGTACCCTCATGTATGCCTATGATCATGCCAATATCAGCGATGTTGCCGAGGGCGCTTCACAGACACTCAAAGACATGATCGGCAATAACATAACCAGCAGCCTTACACTTTTTCTCAAGCGGGACAGCAGGGACCGAACATTCAATACTTCCCGGGGGTCCATCAATGAGGCCTCCGTTCAATATGCCGGGGGATTTCTGAGTGGAGATGAACAGTTCACCAAGTATCGTGGAAGAACAGCGTGGTTTTTTCCCCTGTTCTGGAATACGGTGTTCATGGTTCAGGGCCGAGCGGGATTTATTCAGGACCGGGGGAAGCTGTCCACCTATCAGAAATTTTTCCTGGGTGGCATCAATACGGTCCGTGGCTACGATTTCAATACCATTTCGCCCATCGACCCGAAAACAGGCGATTACATCGGTGGCGAAAAAATGATGTGCTATAATGTGGAATACAACTTTCCATTGCTCATGGAACAGGGTGTGACGGGTGTCGTGTTTTTCGATGCCGGTAATGTGTGGACTTCTGAATCTGATGACGCCTATAATTTCAGCGGTCTTATGAAATCGGTGGGTGCCGGTGTACGATGGCATTCGCCACTGGGTCCGCTTCGTCTGGAGTATGGCTGGAAGCTGGATAAAATGGAGAATGAGGGGGCAGGAAAATGGGAATTTAGTATTGGTGGTGGAATATAAGCAGATAACGAAAAACCAGTTGAAAGGGGACCAACATGAAAAAGTTTTTTTGGATTTTATTGGGTACGGCGTTCTTGTTTTCCATGCAGTACACAGTCGCTTTTGCCGGCGAGGTCAAGATCGGCGTGCTGGACATGAAGCGGCTTCAGCAGCGGTCGTCAAATTTCCAGGTGATCAAGGAAGGACTGAAGCAAAAATATAACGCATTTCAAAAAAAATTGGATGGTGAAAGACAACAGATTGAAAAGCTGGAAAGAGACTTGCAAAAGCAGAGTATGATGCTGAGCCTTGATGCCAAAGAAAACAAGGAAATGGAATTGGGGAAACTGACCCGGCACTACAAATACATGGTTGGCGAAGTCACCCAGGAAATGAAAGACGCAGAGTTTGAGGCCACCCGCAAAGTCGGCAAGGAGATAGAAAAGGTTGTTGAAAAGATCGCAAAGAAAGAGGGTTATACGATCATCCTGGAACAGGGTACCGTGGGGCTTATCTATAACGATGATACCATTGATATCACCGCCCAGGTGATCAAAGCCTACGACAAGATAAAAAAATAGGAGAGAGAAGTTCTTGGAAATACCGTTATTAGAAGTGGCAGTAATTGTGGCTGGGGAGTGCATCGGCGATGAAACCTTTGTTGTTACAGGTATTAACTCCCTTGATCAGGCCGGCCCTTCGGAGGTTTCTTTTTTTTCGGATCGTCGTTATGATGAAAGCCTGAAAAACACAAAGGCCGGTGCACTGCTGGTGCCTGAGATAAATGAAGAATTCAAGGGGCCGCAGATTGTAACCCATCACGTGGAACTGGCCTATGCGAAAATCGCAGCGATTTTTGCCATGCCGCCCACCCGGTATCCAGGGATCAGCGCCGATGCCTTTATAGGTGAGAACTGCCGTCTGGGAGAAGATGTGTCTATTTCCCCGATGGTCCATGTGGGTGAGGGTTCTGAAATCAGCGATGGGGCCACGCTCTTTCCGGGGGTCGTTATTGATGAAAGGGTAAAGATCGGCAAAAGGACCATTCTGTATCCCAATGTAACGGTTCTGCGGGATTGTGTGATCGGAAATGATGTGATCGTTCATGCCGGCACCACCATCGGAAGTGACGGGTTCGGTTTTGTAAAGGATGGTTCATCTTCGGTTAAAGTTCCACAGACCGGGATCGTTCAGATTGACGACCATGTTGAGATCGGCGCCAATAACTGTATTGATCGTGCCGCATTCGGTAAAACCTGGATTAAAGAAGGTGTCAAAACCGACAACCTGGTTCAGATTGCACACAACGTGGTCGTCGGCGAGCATTCCATCATTGTGGCGCTTGCGGGGATTTCGGGGAGCTCTCAGTTAGGACGGGGTGTGGTTATCGGGGGGCAGGTCGGAGTAAATGACCACACAGAGATTGGGGATGGCGCCATGGTGGGGCCCCAGTCGGGTGTGGCAAAGTCGATTCCCGCTGGGGGGATCTTTTCCGGGACTCCCGCCATTCCGCACCGTCTCAGGCTTAGGAATACAGCCATGGTTGCCAAGTTGCCCCGGTTGGGTGATCGCCTTCGGGATCTTGAGAAAAAAGTTCGGGAACTGGAAGGTCATCTTGAAAGACGGGATGACGGATCAGGAAAGGAGTAATCGTCCAATGGAACTCCCTTTGACATACAATGAAATCACCGAAATTATTCCTCACCGTTATCCGTTTTTGTTGGTGGACAGGGTTATCGAACTGGAGTTGAGTAAAAGGGTGGTGGGTATAAAGAATGTAACCATTAATGAACCCTTTTTTCAGGGGCATTTCCCGGGTGAGCCCATTATGCCGGGAGTCCTCATCATTGAGGCCATGGCTCAGGTTGGTGGGATCATGGCGCGTTTGTCCATCCCCGGCGTTATGGAAAAAGAAAATCCCGACCCTATCCGTTTTGTAGCCATCGACAAGGTCAAATTCAGAAGACCGGTGATTCCCGGCGACCAGATCCGATTTGAAATCGAAGCGCTGAGAGCAGGCTCAAAGGTATGGAAAGTGGCGGGAAAGGCCCTTGTGGACGGTCATCTGGTAGCAGAGGCGGTTCTGGTGGCGACCATTGGGTAATGCAGACATCCACCCCTTAGCGGCGGTAAGCTCCCATGCGCGGATCGATTCGGGCGTCAAGGTCGGCCCCTTCAGCAGTGTGGGCGACCATGTGAACATTGGCTGTGATACCGTGATCGGGGCTCATGTGGCCATTGAGGGCCATACGACCATAGGGCAGCGGAACCGGTTTTATCCTTTCTCCTCTATCGGCACACCGCCCCAGGACGTGGGTTATGGTGATGAAGAGACACGTCTTTTGATGGGCGATGACAATACCGTCAGGGAATATGTCACCATCAATCGCGCCACCACCAAGGAGGAATGGGAAACCGTCATCGGAAACCACAACTATTTGATGGCCTACGCCCATGTTGCCCATGATTGCCAACTGTCGGATTGGGTGATTCTGGGTAACGGCGCTACATTGGGCGGGCATACCCATATTGGAGAATATGCCATCTTAAATGCTTCTCTGGCGGTTCAGCAGTTTGTGAGAATCGGCGCCCATGCTTTCCTGGGTGCCAAAGCGGGAATTGATCGCGATGTCCCCCCTTATATGATCACTGCCGGGCCAAGGGCCAGACTTTATGGTGTCAACCAGAGGGGCCTGAAAAGAAGAGGCTTTTCTCAGGAAACCATCGATGTGCTGAAAAAAGCATACCGGATTTTGTGGCGGGATCACAAGCGACTGGATGTGGGCATTTCGCAGGTTAAACAGGAGCTGGAGATGATACCGGAGTTGAAAATTCTCCTCGATTTCCTGGATGGGTCAAAACGGGGGGTGATTCGGTGATGTCGGCCCGGGATAAAACCATCGGGCTGATTGCAGGTGGCGGGCAGTTCCCGCTGCTGGTGGCGGATGCGGCAAGGAAACAGGGAACGCGTGTGGTGGCTGTAGCCCACTATGGCGAAACGGATGCTGCTTTATCGGACAAAGTGGATGAGATTGAATGGATCAAACTGGGCCAGTTGGGTCAACTCATCAAGACGTTTAAAAAATTCGGTGTCAACAAGGCGCTGATGGCAGGTTCCATCGCCAAGAAGAAGATGTTTGAAATGCGTCCCGATCTTAAGGGCCTTGCCATTATGACCAAACTGGCGATCTTTCATGACGATGACATCCTCCGCTCGGTAACAGATGAATTTGCCAAGGAGGGGGTTGAGATTATCAGCTCAACCCTTTTTATGCCGGAGCTTCTGGCACCTGAAGGTTGTCTGACCAAACGGCAACCCACCAGGGGTGAATGGACGGACATCCGTTTTGGTTGGAAGATTGCGAAGGAGTTGGGTCGCCTGGATATCGGGCAGAGTGTTGTGGTGAGGAAAAAGACGGTTTTAGCGGTGGAGGCCATGGATGGTACTGATGCCACGATTCTTCGCGGGGGCGCTCTGGCCAAAGAGAAGGCTATCGTGGTTAAAGTCAGCAAGCCTACGCAGGATCTTCGTTTTGACGTGCCTTGTGTTGGGCTGGAAACCATTTCTGTTATCTCGCGGGTCAGGGGAGCTGTCCTGGCCGTGGAAGCGGGACGTACTCTGATGTTTGACAGGTCGGAGATGGTGAAAGCAGCGGACCGGGAAAAGATTGCGGTGGTTGCTATTGGAAGCTCTCCAGGAGATAAGGGTGAAAAAGGATAAACTTAGAGTTGCGGTGATTGGTGTGGGTCATCTGGGTGAGTATCATGTTCAGAAATATAAGGCCCTGCCCGAAGTAGAACTTGTGGGTGTTGTGGACGTGGATGGAACGCGCGTAAAGGAAATCGCC
>CAZPQA010000046.1:0-8051 GCA_964588535.1 uncultured Desulfobacteraceae bacterium | reverse complement strand
AGTAGAACTTGTGGGTGTTGTGGACGTGGATGGAACGCGCGTAAAGGAAATCGCCAATCGATATGATACAGTTGCTCACGATGATCACTCCCGCATCCTGAGCCAGGTGGATGCCGTGAGTCTGGCTGTTACCACCGAGATGCATTTTGAAGTGGCAAAAGATGTGTTGGCACATAATGTTCACATGCTCATTGAAAAGCCCATAACCTATGATCTGAAAGAAGCGGACAAGCTGATTCATATGGCCCGTAAACGGAACCTGGTGCTGCAGGTTGGGCTGATCGAGCGCTTCAATCCGGCCATCAAAAAGCTGGAACCCCTGCTCAAGAATCCTGTTTTTTTGGAATCTCACCGGATGAATCTTTTTACGACGCGGGGGCTGGATGTGGACGTGGTTCTCGATTTGATGATTCACGATCTGGACATTATCCTTCACCTGGTCCAGAGCAACGTAAAAGAGGTCCATGCCGTCGGAATGCCCGTTATCACGGAAAAGACGGACATTGCCAATGTTCGCCTCATTTTCGAAGACGGGACCGTGGCAAATTTGACCGCCAGCCGTGTTTCAGGAAAAATGCTGCGAAAAATCCGAGTGTTTCAGCCGGATGCCTATTTTTCAGCTGACTGCGGAAAACGCCAGCTTACCGCCATTAAGCTGGATTCGACAGCCAAAGATGCCAACGATTTTCCTGAAGTTGCCACCAGTAAAGAAATATATGATGCGACCGATCCGCTGGCCGATGAAATTTCTTCTTTTGTATTCGCCGTCCAGAATGGTTCGGAACCTGTTGTGACGGGAGAGGATGGGCGGAACGCCTTGAGCGTCGCCCTGAGTATTATTCATCAGATTGAGCGAGGCTGTCAGAATTTCGAGCCCATCTGTGCATAAGCGAGATCGCAAACGGGTCCTTCTGGTGGCGGGAGAAGCTTCCGGCGACCTGCACGGCGCAAACCTGGTCCATGCCATCAAACGGATATGCCCCGAAGTCGTGTTTTGCGGAATCGGGGGGAACAATATGGCACGGGCAGGTGTAAGGCGGTTCATTAAGTCCGAGGATATGGCCGTGGTCGGTATAGCGGAGATCTTCGGAAAGTTTCGCATTCATGTAAAGGCTGCCAATATCCTGAAGTCCATTCTTAAACTTAACCGCCCCGATCTTTTGATTCTGATCGATTATCCCGGTTTCAACCTCCATATGGCCCGAATCGCCAAAAAATTGAATATCCCGGTTCTTTACTATATCAGTCCGCAAGTATGGGCATGGCGGCGTGGCAGGGTTAAGAAGATTGCGAAACGGGTGGATAAAATGGCGGTCATTCTGCCCTTTGAGAAACCTTTTTTTCAGGAAAGCGGCATTGATGTGGAGTATGTGGGGCACCCCTTGATAGACGCTTTTGAAAATAACGCGGATAAGGTGAAAACCGCAATCCGCAATCCACAATCCGCAATCCGAAATCCAGTGGTTGGACTGGTTCCCGGCAGTCGAAGGGAAGAGATTTTGAACCTTTTGCCTGTTATGATCAGGGCCGGTGAAATTCTGAAAGGCGAATGTCCCCATATTCGTTTTGTTCTGCCGCTTGCGGAGACCATTCCTTCAGATTGGCTTTTACCTTTCATTAAGAACACCAATCTGGATATGGAAATTTATCACGAAGGCATTTATGGTGCATTGAACCAGTGTCATCTGGCTTTCGTGACATCGGGGACTGCCACGCTGGATGCGGCCATTATGAATGTTCCCATGGTGGTAATTTACAAAGCCAAATCCTTGACGTACCAGGTTGGAAAGCGGGTCATTAAGGTGCCCTATCTCGGGCTGGTGAATCTTGTGGCGGGAGAGAGTGTGGCGCCTGAGTTGATTCAGCATGACGTAACCCCGGAAAAGCTGGCCATGGCAGGAAAAAGCTTTTTGACGGACGGTGAGTTGCGACAGCAGACGATTGATAAACTGAAAATGGTAAAAGAAAATCTTGGCAGGGGAGGGGCATCCGAAAGGACCGCCCGAATCGCCGCCGGGATGATGGGTTGTTCCGGATAAGACTGGGAGGCAGGCAAGATGTCCAAAACAATCCTTGTGGTCGATGATGAAACCAGCATCCTGCAATCCCTGGAGGGTATTCTTACGGATGAGGGGTTTGATGTTGTCATCGTTGAAAGCGGCCTTGAAGCGTTGGAAAAGATTGAAGAAGTGATGCCTGATCTGGTCCTGTTGGACATATGGATGCCGGGATTGGACGGGATCGAAACCCTTGAAAAAATGAAGAGTCTTTACCCGACGCTCCAGGTCATTATGATGTCGGGACATGGGAATATCGAAACGGCTGTTAAAGCGACCAAAGTGGGGGCTTACGACTATGTTGAAAAACCTCTGTCACTGGAAAAACTGCTGGTCTCCATCAATAACGCCCTGGCGCACTCCCGCCTGATGGAAGAAGTTCATTTCCTGAAAGAAAAGGAAATGAAAAAGCATAACATCGTGGGAACGAGCAAAACCATGGCAGAACTGAAGGAACAGATCCGAATCGTTGCCCCCACCAATGCCTGGGTTCTCATTTCCGGGGAGAACGGAACCGGCAAAGAGCTTGTTGCCCATACCATTCATCGATTGAGCCGTCGAAGTCGAAACCCCATGATCGAGGTGAACTGCGCAGCGATCCCAGAAGATCTCATCGAAAGCGAGCTCTTCGGGCATGAAAAAGGGGCTTTCACCGGGGCCTCCACCATGAGAAAGGGGAAATTCGATTCAGCCCACGAAGGGACCATTTTCCTGGATGAAATTGGTGATATGAGCCTTAAGGCCCAGTCCAAAACCCTCCGGATTCTTCAAGAACAGAAATTTGAACGGGTTGGTGGTACAAAGACTATTGAGGTGGATGTCCGGGTAATTGCTGCAACGAATAAGGACCTGGAGAGGGAGATCGAAAAAGGGGCTTTCAGGGATGATCTCTATTTTCGATTAAATGTGATTCCCGTGCGGGTTCCGTCGCTGAAAGAGCGGGTGGAAGACATCCCCAGTCTTGTGAAAGAATTTGTTTCGGAATTTTCTCTGAGCGCCAAGGTAGAACCCAAAGAGTTCCCATCCGAAACCATTGAGCTCCTTCAAAAATACGATTGGCCCGGCAATGTGCGGGAATTGAAAAACCTCATTGAAAGACTCATGATCATGACGCCGGGCCATGTGATTACCAAAAAAGATATACCGGCGCCTTTTAATCAAAGCGCAAAAACCATGCGGGTGGGAATGGAGCCGGGGTTTAGTTCGGATTCCCTCAAGGAGGCAAAAGGCGAGTTTGAAAAGGCTTTTATTGAGGGAAAACTCAATGAGTACAATGGCAATATTTCTCAAACCGCTGAAGCCATCGGTATTGAGCGGAGTAACCTTCACAAGAAAATAAAGCAATATAATTTGGGCCGTTAAAGATGGGTGTTAATCCCCAGGTTTGGTGAATCACCAAATTCCAACCGGCAATGGTCTCAGCTGAGATCTTTCTTGAATTGCTCAACGACAATGTCTCGAATCATTTTTTGCCGAGGCCCTCAGAGGAGCGGTCCCACAAGTTGAGCTACATTTTCCGTGAACCGCTGAAACACAGAACGTTTTCGCCACTCTGTCAGGTCGAGTATGCTGGCGTTATGGATGTACTTCATCTGCATGTCCCGCACCTGTTTCGTTATTTCCAGATCATATATGAACAGAGAGACTTCAAAATTAAGCCAGAGGCTGCGCATGTCAAGATTGACCGTTCCGAACACGCAGATGCCATCGTCCACTGTGATGGATTTGGTATGCAGCAATCCACCCTTAAAGGCGGCAATGGTAACGCCGGCACTCATGAGATTATCAAAAAGAGAACGACTGGCGTAATGGACCAACCGGGAATCTACCTCAGCCGGTACCACGATGATGACGTCCACCTGGCGGTGGGCGGCAGAAATAAGCGCTGTTATAAGCGATTCATCGGGTACAAAATAGGGCGTGGTGAGCACCAGTTTTTTTTGTGCGCTGTAGATTGTTGTCAGTAGCAGTTGATGGATAACTTCCGGCCTGATGGCCGGTCCGGAAGGCACTACCTGAACCGGTGTGGTCCCTTTTTCGGGGATAGAACGAATATCGCTCGTTTCTTCGAGTGCTTTGAGGCCTTCGCCCGTATTCAATTCCCAGTCTTCGATAAAAGTGCCGGCAAGCGCTTCCACGCTGGGGCCTTCCATGCGAATCATGGCGTCGATCCATTGGCCCACACCTTCGTCCTGCTTGAAAAAACGGGGATCCACCAGGTTCTGGCTTCCCGTGTAAGCGATCTCTCCGTCAATCACAACAATCTTTCGGTGATTACGAAGATCGGCCCGGGTCATCAGCATGCGCAGAGGGCCCACCGGCAGGGATGCCACAACATGAATACCGGAATTTCTAAGGTGCCGGGCCAGTTTACTCCTGACAAAGTCCTTGCTGCCGACGGCATCCACCAACACACGGCAGATCACACCACGTTTTGCAGCCCGAATCAACGCTTCTGCCACCTCGTCGGCTTTTCCGCCCACGGTCCAGATGTAAAACTCCAGATGGCAGGTACTCTTAGCGCGCTCAACATCTTCAATGATGGATGTAAAGACTTTTTCAAAATGGTCCATGAGGTGTACTTTGTTGCCCCTCATGGTGGGAAAACCAGCGAGTTTTTCAGCGTGAAGCTGAATGGCTCTCATTGCAATCGGACCCGCCGCCGGTTTTTCGCGGGAGGCACGCTTTTTAAGCGCTATCTGCCAGTTTCGGTATAAATCATGGATTCTGGCCGCACGGGCCAGATATTCTTCACCGATGCGGCTTTCACCGATAAAAAAATAGAAGATGGCGCCCGCAAAAGGGACGCTGAATATGACGGTGAGCCATGCCAGGGACACACCAACGGGCCGTCGTCGCATGATGACGCGGATGGAAAGCCCGATGACGATGAGCCAGTGGGCCGCCAAAAACAAGGTGGTGGTAAGGGTGAAATCCTTCATATTGTATCTTGCTGATTGGATTTCCAGCTCTGCTAAGCCGATGTCTGAAAATTTAAGTTATTCCGGCATTTGTGAAGAATGATGCTCCACTATCATCCAGCGCTCGCCATTCCACCGGTAAACGAAAGTGAACCGGGCTTGTACGGCGGATTTGTCTTTGAAGGTAAAGGTATAGATACCGGAGTTGATGGCAAGCTGACCGAAAGTGCGGACGTTTCCCTCATTGATTTTACCCACCGGCCCTTTAGCCATAAAATGGACAAAATAGTCCTCGATTTCTTTGTGGTTGTGGCGAACCTTATTGGACACGGTCGGAAGCAGAATGCCGTTCGTTTCATAGAGAGCTGCGACTTTCTTGGGATCCCCGGTCTGGAGGGCACTGTTCCACTCATCGAAGAGTACTGTAATTTCATTTTCGCTCATGTTTTATCTCCTATTCGAATTTTGCCTAACAAACACGTCAAGACCAGCTTATTACCAAGTGTACTTTTCGTTAGACAGTTTGTTGGTCGAGTCGTCTTCGTTTATCATCTGTTTTAGAAGCGTTTGTTCTTGAGTCAGCGGTATACGCCCTGTCAAATGGGCATAACATACCCGTTCGTCATCCTGGTTTGTAAAAAAAGCCTCAGCCTCAGCGCGACCACTTTTCCCTATTTTGGTTATCGTAATGGTGCAATGTATGGTGTCGCCAAAATAGACAGGTTTCATGTATTTGAAGTTCATGCCAGTAGCTAGCCAGCCTACTTGTCCACCAAACTCGCAAATCATTGAACCAACCAGAAGTCCATGGCAAATAAGATCTTTAAAGCCCTTCAAGTCGGCCCACCGTGAATCGTAATGAACAGGATTATAGTCTCTTGTCATGTCTCCAAAAGATATGGTCTCATCTTTTGTGAATTCACGCGTATAAGTGAATGAGTCGCCCTCCTTAAGCCCTTGAATAGCTCTTATCCGAATCGGATTTGGCATTTTATCTGTTCCTGTGTGCAAATCCCCACGAAAAGGAGAGCCCGAATTCTTCCGGGCCACCGATCCGGATTGCGGTAAGGAATGCGGATGCCTGCCATTTCCCCATTCCCGCCTTGGTGATCAGGTCGCTGTAAAATTTTATATCTACCCGTTTTCTCTCAATATCATTTCCCGGTTCTCCGTAGGCGTAACAGAGATCGTGGGGCAGACAGCATTTATAAGTGATATCCCGCCAGTCACACCCCGTGAATAATCCCATTATTTCATCGGGAAGACCTGAACACCCATCAAATTTCCACGATTCATATTTGTCCGCATCGGTTTCAATTCGGTTGACCAGGTAGTCCAGATTGAAATGTCTGCACAACAAAAGGGCATTTTCCGTGGTGACGATGTCTCCAATCTCAGGGTATTTCATTGTTTTCTCCCCGTGTTCCGGAAATTGCAGCATCTAGAGTTTCCCGATCGCATTCCTGCCGATGATCATCTTTTCCACCTCTTTGGCCCCCTCGTAAATTTCAAGGACCTTGGCGGCCCGATAGAACCGTTCGATATCCTGGTCGTTGAAGTAGCCATAGCCGCCATGGAGTTGCAGGGCCTCATCCACCACTTCCACGGCAGTCCTGGCCGCGTACATCTTGGCCATGGCAGTGATATTCGTATCGCCTTTTCCCTGGTCCAGAAGGGTGCAGGCTTTGTGGGACAGGGTCCTGGCCAGCTCTATCTTGGTGGCCATATCGGCGATTTTGAACTGGGTGGATTGAAACGAACCTATTTTCCGGCCGAACTGTTCACGGCTTCGAATGTGGGTGATGGCCTGATCCAGGGCGCCTTGTGACAGGCCTACCCCGTGGGCCGCCACATATGCGCGGGAACGGTCAAAAAAAGCCATGAGTTGGGCAAACCCGTTACCCTGTTTCCCCACCAGGTTTTCCTTCGGTACCCGGACGTCAGAAAGGAAGATATTGGCCGTGTTGGATGCACGAAGGCCCATTTTTCCGTGTAATGGATCTGATTCGTACCCGGGCCGGTCTGTCTCAACAACGATGATGCTGTGCCGTCCGGATCTCCGTTTTTCCTCCAGATCCGTCAGGCAAAAGACCAGGATGAAATCCCCCGCGGAGCCGTTTCCAATCATGACCTTGTTCCCGTTAATCCGGTATTCATCCCCGTCAAAGATGGCAGTGGTGGTGGCAGAGAGGGTATCACTGCCCGCATCCGGTTCCGTTATGGCAAATCCCATGATGGATTTTCCTTCCGCCACGGGGGGCAGGAATTTCTGTTTCTGGTCTTCAGTGCCGAAAAGCAGGAATTCCTCGGCGCCGAATGATACGGAACACAACTGTTGGCCTAAACCGGGATCCACCCGCCAGAATTCTTCCAGGATAATGGCATGTTCCAGAAAACCAAGCCCGGCGCCGCCGTAGGTTTCATCAATGAATGCGCCCAGGAATCCCAGTTCACCCGCTTTTTTGATGAGTTCAGGGGGGAATTTTTCATGTTGGTCACAATCCCCCGCAATATCTTTAAACTCTCCCAGGGCAAACTCCCTTGCTGCCTGACGAATATCTTTTTGTTCTGATGATAGTTCAAAATCCATATCTTTCTCCAAGACGCATTTGCTTTGGTTTTTTTGGGTCGAGGGGGTCTTCGTTTATGAAGCAAATGTTGAGAGCGCTGGTAGGTGCAGCGGAAGGGTTGTAAACACCAGAATGGGTCCGATTATTCATCGGTATGGGATACCGTCAGGACAGCTTTTTACAAGTCCGGACGGCCTCTTTTGATGACACCTATTTTCAATCGGATTTTAGTCCGTTCCAGGAGTTTTTTCGATCCACCGGCTTTTCAAAGAACCCGTCAACACTGAAATAGTCGACATCTCCTCATTTGTCAATCTGGATGCCCATTTCATTGCCGATTCCCGATATGCCGATGATGGGAATATCCTTCAGGTCAGGATCTGATCGAACTCCCTTGCATACGTCAAGCCCTGGTTATTTAAGAACGTTCCCTTTCCACTTCCTGGGTATGGGACTTTTCAGAACCTTTGCCCTTTTTACGGACCGATTTACATAAATGGCAC
>CAZPQA010000045.1:0-25887 GCA_964588535.1 uncultured Desulfobacteraceae bacterium | reverse complement strand
TCGCCCCTTTGCGGCGCCCTGCACGATTTTCTACTGAAATCTTCAAAGGAGTGAAGCCATCTATTTCACCCTGGCTATTTCACTCTGACTATTTCACCCTGGCGCCGGGCGTGGTTTCAGAATCAGGCGTCATCAGGTGCAGCCCATCTTTATCTCCGGCAGCCAGCAGCATGCCCTGCGACTCAACCCCCATCAATTTCACCGGTTCCAGGTTAGCGACCAGCAGCACCTGCATGCCGATGAGGTTTTCTTTTTCATAATGTTCTTTGATACCGGCCACCACAGTCCGTTCTTCACCCATATCCACCGTCAATTTCAGAAGCTTCTTTGAACCGGGAATTTCTTCCACAGCCATGATGACACCGATTCGGAGATCCAGCTTTTGAAAATCCTTGAAACTGATGGCCCCCGGCTTATCTGCTTTGTCGCTCTTGGCTTTTTTCGGTTTGTCTTTCCCGGTCGCCGGCGGGACTTTATTTTCCTTTTTTTTCACATCAATGCGAGGAAACAGGGCAGGCGCTTTCCGGATAGGATGCACCGGTTTTTCCCGGCCCCAGATTTTGAGCTCCGCCAGGCGGCATTTCTCCCCCTGAATGGGGAGACCCAGCTGCTCCTGGATTTTTTCCGCAGATGCCGGCATAAAGGGCCATACCAGTCCGGCCACAACTCTGAGGGTTTCAAAAATATGATTAATGACGATTTTAAGACGTTCCGGATCAGATTTGGCCAGAACCCAGGGAGCCATTGTGTCGATATACTTATTGACATCTGAAATAACGCCCCAAACCGCCATCAGGGCCTTGTGAAAAGCCATTTGTTCCATATGAGAACGGTAGGTTTCAATCAATTCAATGGCGCTGTTCTTAAGGGCATCATCTTCTTCCCCTGAAGGGCCGGCCTCCGGAAGAATACCATCAAAATATTTGTGTACCATGGTCAAACTGCGGCTCACCAGATTACCCAGATCGTTGGCCAGGTCCGCATTGAGTCTCTGGACCAGTGCCTTCTCGCTGAATTCCGAATCGAGGCCGAATGCCATTTCCCGCATGAGAAAATATCTGAACGGGTCCAGTCCGTAGATATCGACCAGCGCCAGGGGTTCCACCACGTTCCCCACACTTTTGCTCATTTTCCCCGCGCCGATATTCCAATACCCGTGCACATTGAGATGCCGATAGGGCTCAATCCCTGCGGATTTGAGCATGCAGGGCCAGTAAATCCCATGGGGTTTTAAAATATCCTTGGCAATGGTATGCTGCGCCACGGGCCAGAATTTGTTAAACAGCTCTCCTTCGGGAAACCCAAGAGCCGACACATAATTGATCAGGGCATCAAACCAGACATACGTTACAAAGTCTTCATCAAAAGGAAGGGTAATTCCCCACGTAAGGCGCGATTTGGGCCGGGAGATGCACAGGTCTTCCAGCGGTTCCGATAAAAACGAAAGCACCTCGTTTTTGTATCTTTCGGGCCTGATAAAGTCAGGGTTCTTTGTGATATGCTCAACCAGCCATTCCTGGTATCGGCTCATGCGAAAAAAATAGTTGGCCTCTTTGATAACGTCGGGCTCTGTCTGATGATCAGGGCACTTGCCGTCCACCAACTCTTTTTCCGTGTAAAAGCGCTCGCACCCAAAACAATAAAGCCCCTCATATTCACTGAAGTAAATATCGTCTTTTTCCTTGACCAGGTTCAGAATATTTCGCACCGTTTCCTGGTGATACGCATCCGTTGTTCGAATAAAGGCACTGTTTGAAATATTCAATCTGGGCCAAAGATCCTGAAACATGCCGCTGATGCGATCTACGTATTGTTTCGGGGTCTGGCCGGAGTTTTCCGCGGCGGCAACAATCTTATCCCCGTGCTCATCGGTACCCGTGAGAAAAAAGGTCTCAAGGCCTGCGAGTTTGTGGAAGCGGTTCAATACATCGGCCACAATGGTCGTGTAGGCATGACCGATGTGCGGCTCTGCATTCACATAGTATATGGGTGTTGTAATATAGAATTTTTCTGACACCGGTTTTTAGTGGTTACTCCTTTTTGACTTCTTTTTTTTGATCGACCGCTCTTTCGGCCTGGAAAACTCTTTGAGCTCTTCGGCTTGAACTTCAATTTCGCCGCCTGAATCCAGTGAAACCGTCACAATCTCTTTGAAAACATTCTGGCGGATGACCTTTCCATCGCCTTTCTTGGTCACAACTTTTTTTCCGATCCGGGGGAGCTTCTTTTTGGCCTTTTCATAGAACTTATCCTCATAAGTAAGACAGCACATGAGCCTGCCGCACATTCCGGATATTTTGCTGGGATTGAGAGAAATGTTCTGCTTCTTGGCCATTTTAATGGTGACCGGCGCGAAGGTGTTCAAAAATGTGGAACAACAAAGCGGTCGTCCGCAGGCCCCCAGTCCCCCCACCATTTTCGCCTGGTGACGCACGCCGATCTGTCGCATTTCGATCCGTGTTCTGAATCTCCCCACCAGGTCTTTGACCAGTTGCCTGAAGTCAACCCTTCCATCCGCTGTAAAATAAACGATGGTTTTGCTGCCGTCGAAACGTCTCTCCACCGAGACAATGCTCATGGGTACGGATCTGTCTTTCACCTTCTTGTAACAGAAATCGTATACGTCCTTTTCAAGCTGGCAATCCTTTTCATAACGGTCTATTTCTTCAAGGGTGGCCACCCGAAATACCTTTTTGAGCTTGCGACCCGAACGATCTTTGGCGCCATTTTGTGGCTCCGTGCAGACACTGCCAACGGCAGGGCCTTCCTTGGTGACAACCAACACCTTGTCACCTTGGTTAAGAACAAAGTGTCCGCAGTCAAAATCATAGACTTTTCCAGAATTCCTGAACTGAATGCCAACAAACTTGCTCATGGTATTTTTTGGTTGATCCTCAAATGAATGGTAATAGTTCACAGGGTGCAGTTGTCAGGGTGCAGAAAATCAACAAGTTTAAGCTGATTCTCGTTAGTTGTTGCTCAACTGTACTCCTCTTTCGCGTGCATCCAAATTTCGAATTTCTTCCTGCACCCTGACAGCTGACCCCTGCCCCCAGTGAACGGTCCCTTAATTGGATTGTCCCATCTTCTGTAAGTTAAGCCCCATCTTCTGTAAGTTAAGCCCCATCTTCTGTAAATTAAGCAAGGTGTTTTCCATAACCAGCGTCGGATTCCGCATGCGGTAAAGATCCCTGACCGCCCGATCCACCATCTGGAAACTCTCAATGAGGTTTTGAAGTGATAAACCCGATGCCGTTTCTTTCAACGGCCCGAAGAAATCCTCATTGATCAAAAGAGACTTTGGCGCGCCGGTGCGGACCAGTAGAAGATCCCGATAACAGGTTGCCCAAACGGAAAGCATGTCAAATAATCCCACCTTTTTGATTCCCGGCTGATCCAGCCCCTCCCGGCTTTCTTTGGCACTTTCAACCGCCATGTTCATGGCCTCGGCGCCGGAACAACCATACAGTTCAAAAAGCGTCTTAAGCCATGTTTGGCGCCGCTCCAGGTAATTGCTCTCTCCCATTTTGAGGGCACGCCCCAAACTGCCATCGGCGGCCCTGGCCAGGATCGACACTGAAGGCCCATCCAGATCCGTCTCTTTATTGAGCTGCTCAGTGATTTCCTCGGTTTTAAGCGGCATGAATGAAACACGCTGGCAACGGGATACGATGGTCGGCAACAGATCATGCGGGTCCGTTGCATTGAGCACAAAAATATTACCCGCCGGAGGTTCTTCAAGGGTTTTCAAAAAGGAATTGGCGGCTTCACCGGTCATGGCTCCAGCCCGGTGAATCACACATACCCGGTAGCCACCGGAGAATGGGGCATACCCCAGACTGCGATTCAATTCCCTGATCTGTTCTATTTTGATACGTTGACCGTCAGGTTCCATGGAAATGAAGTCCGGAAAATTTCCGTTCAACATCTTCCGGCAGGACGGACAGACGCCACAACCGTCAAGCCCTGAAGGCACACTGCAATTCAACCTCATGGTGAAGGCTCTGGCTACGCTGGTCTTTCCAATGCCCGAAATGCCTGTAAAAAGATAGGCATGGGGAACCCTTTTCCGGCGCATCACATTCTCTAGGAAACGCTTGGCCTTTTCCTGGCCGATTATCCGAGAAAAAAACACGGGCCTCTACTCTGAACTGCTCAAAGGGATGTGGGCCTTAAGGTGGGAAAAAATAACTTCCTCCAGGTGGTTTTCCGTTTGTGTGGCATCCACCAAGACAAACCGTTCGGGGTTTTTCTTTGCCAGATCCATATACCCGTGCCGAACGGCTTCGTGAAAAACCGTTTTTTCCTGCTCAAACCGGTCCTGCCCCACCACCTCGCTCAGGGCGTTTCGTTTCAGTGCTCTCTTTATCCCGACACTTACGGGGCAGTCGAGCAAAAAAGTCACATCCGGCGTAATACCAAAGGAGGCAATTTCATTCAAGTGGGTCGTCATATGGAGATCCTGTCCGCGCGCATACCCCTGGTATGCGGTGGTCGCATCAAAAAAGCGGTCGCACAGAACCCATTTCTTCTCCGCCAGGGCCGGTTTGACAACGCCAGCCATGTGCAGGACCCTGTCCGCCTCATAAAGGAACAGTTCGGCCAGAGGGGGCAAATCCCGGTTCTTGGACGACAACAGGATCTGCCGAATATCATGCCCGATGGGTGTACCCCCCGGTTCCCGCGTCAGGATTAATGAAACCCCTGTCCGTTCCAGCCGATTTGCAATCCGTTTGGCCTGGGTGGATTTCCCACACCCCTCTATGCCTTCAAAAGTGATAAACAAAGTTTATTCCAAGTAGGGGCACGGTGCACCGTGCCCTTCTATTTCGTTCCCACGCAGGAGCGTGGGAACGAGGAGACAATCCGCAATCCGCAATCCTTCTCACATGGTCTTACACACCTGTTCAATGGCGGCGGCCATGGCTTCATCCTCTTTTCGAATGTCTTCCAGGGTCTTGGGCATGACCTGGGGCGGTCTTTCTTCAAGGCCGTACTTCCATTTGAGAAATTGCTCGCCCGTTGTGGGATAAAGGGCATAGATCAGGAGATCAAAATCATCCTTGGCCAAGTCCCCGATTTTTTCACGCGCCGCTGCAAGCTCCGGTTCCAGAGAGTCGGCCGCGCGGCCGGTGATCGGCGTCCCCCCTCGCTTGTACCCTTTCAGCACTTTTTTCTGCACCTCGGGATCCACCGGTATGGGCGTCTTCCCGTAAAGCCCGAAAGCCAGATCCTTGACCTCGTTGGTCACCATCTTGTATCGGCCGAACA
Source organism: uncultured Desulfobacteraceae bacterium (assembly GCA_964588535.1). GTDB lineage: Bacteria > Desulfobacterota > DSM-4660 > Desulfatiglandales > Desulfatiglandaceae > NaphS2. The sequence continues at coordinate 20,616 of CAZPQA010000045.1, read as the reverse complement.
GCACATTGAGCACGGACTGAACACCTACGATCTGGCTGGTGGGCGTCACCAGGGGGGGCATGCCCAGTTCCTTGCGGGTAATTGCCACGTCCTTGTACACCTCGGCCAGTCTGTCAAGCGCCTTGGCCTCGGTCAGCTGACTGACCAGATTTGAAATCATGCCGCCGGGAACCTGGTGGGCCAACACACCCGTATCGATGACCGACATGGTATTCTTGGCCAGGTAGTCCCGGTATTTGGGCGCCACGGTTTCCATGTAATGGCCCAGTTCCAGTAGCAGGCTCAGGTCAAAACCCGTATCGCGGGTTGTGCCGTAAAGGGTGGCCACGATGGGTTCAATGGCCGGTTGTGACGTCCGCAGGGCAAAGGGGGCAAGGCAGGTATCCACGATATCGACACCTGCTTTGATGGCTTCCAGGTAAACCATGGAGGCCATGCCGCTGGTGTAATGGGTATGCAGGTGTATGGGAATGGAGATGTTCTTTTTCAGTTCGGTAATGATCTTGGCGATATCGAACGGCGACATGATGCCCGCCATATCCTTTAAACAAAGGGTGTCCGCTCCCATATCCTCAATTTCCCGGGCCTTATTGAGATAATAGTCCAGGTTAAAGACGTCTCCCCCCATACGCCGCTCGGTCAACGTATAGCAGATGGTACCCTGGAAATGTTTTCCGTTGGCCTTGATCCGCTCCACAACCGTCTGAAAGTTGCGAAAATCGTTTAAGGCATCAAAAACCCTGAACACATCCATGCCGGCTTCGCAGGTTTTATCCACAAAAAGTCTGGCCACATCGTCAGCATAGTTGCGATAGCCCACAAGGTTCTGGCCCCTCAAGAGCATGGAAAAAGGGGTTTTCTTGATGTATTTTTTCAAAGTCCGGATGCGGTCAAACGGATCCTCGCCCAAAAACCGATGCATGGTATCGAATGTGGCACCGCCCCACACCTCCATGGCCCAGAAACCCACGCTGTCCATTTTTTCGGCGATGGGCAGCATGTCCTCGGTTCTCATCCGGGTCGCCAGCAAAGACTGGTGGCCATCCCGAAACGTATTGTCTTGAATTTTGATCGGGTTCTTCGGGCCCTCTTCCAGAAAAGTATCCATCAAAACCTCCCATCATTTTCTAAAATTTAAGCCCAATGAAAGGGCTCTTGTTGATTGCCCCCCATTGGGCCAACATATTGGAAGATAACGCAAACGGGGATTAGAGGTCAAGAAAATTCATTGTCTTGCCACAGAACGTGCGGAGCCAACTCCGCCAAAGTGGCTACGACGGCCGGATCAGGCATATGAGCGGAAATTCCTCAGATAAAGCGTAGCCATCTGGTCCGCTACCAGATCCCAACTGTGTTTCAAGGCCTTCTCCCGGGCACGTTCTCCCATTTTCAGCCGGTCCTTTGCATTTGAAAGAAAGTCAATTTTCCCGGATAATTCAACGGCATTCGGGGGATCACCCAAAACAAACCCCTCGACGCCGTCATTAACCAGGTCCCTGGCTCCCACGGTTTGGCTGATGATCACCGGCAGCCCGGCGGCCATGGCTTCCAGAACCGCCATGCCGAAAGTATCGTAGACCGACGGCATGGCAAAAATATCACTGGCAACATAGTATTTTTCAATCTCGCGGGTCACGCCCGCAAAAATAACCCGGTCTGCCACACCGTGTTCCCGGGCCATGGCCGCATAAACCGTCTTTTTTCCCTTGCCCACCACCAGAAGCTTCACCTTCGATAGGTAACCATCCCCCCGCGGTACGCGCGAAATAGCCTCGATGAGCAGACCCAGACGCTTGATCTCAAAATTCATTCCCACAAACAGGATCACCAGGTCTTTTTCATGGATCTCGTGACGATTTCGGATCTCCTGCCTGCAACCCAGGTTATCCATTTCGGAAAACCGTTTCAGGGATACGCCCGGATGAATCACCTGAAGCTGTTTTTCCGAAACCGGGTAGGTCTTTTGCAGTTCATCCTTGACCAGGGTCGAAACCGGCAGCACTATGGGAGCAGGCGATTCGGTCAACCCCTTCTTTTCCACCCAGATCATGCCGCGGTCAAACAGGCTCAGCCGTTTTTTTCTCATGCCCCGGACCCAGGTTTCGTGGGGGATGCCGTGCATGGTAAAGAGATCCATCCTGAAAATCCGGTCGTGACTGTGAACCAGATCATATGCACCCTTTTGAATTTCATGATTTGCAAACCAGGCAAAACTGATCTGTTTCAGAAAACGCGGAAAACCGACGATGGGGACCCGGTGAAACAGAATGGGGGCCTTGCCCCGGCGGTAGCGGTTGGCAAACACATGGATCTCAAATTCATTCCGCATGGCCAGTCGTTCCGTAAGAGCGTAAACAAACCCTTCGGCACCGCCCACCAGACCATATTTCGGGATAACCACCGCGACTTTTATCATCGTAAAACCAAATAAAAGGTGTTAGGTGTAAGGTCCTTAAACCCTACACCTCAAAATAGGATCTATACATTATCAAAAATAGCATGTAAAGTATGTGATCGAGCCGTCAGACAGGCGCCGTTCTTTTTACAGACAAATTAAAGGAAATGGGTCCGGACGATGTGCTGAACGCCTGCCCGTTTGATATTCCAAAAGCCCAGGAAAAAACCGGCTTTCTGGCCAAATGCACCATGTGCGTGGACCGGGTCCATAACGGCCTTCTGCCGGCCTGTGTGAAAACTTGCCCCACCGGGGCCATGAATTTCGGGGACCGGGACAAGATGGTGAAAATGGGCAAGGGACGTTTGGCCGAAGCAAAAACCCGTTTTCCCAGAGCCACACTTACGGGATTGAATGATTTGAGGGTTTTCTACCTTCTGGCAAATGTGCCGAAGATGTATTACACCTACGCCGAAGCGGATCTGCCGCCTGCCCGGATGGACCGAAAGACGGCCCTTCAAAAGATGGGTCGATCTTTCAGGGAACTCGCCGGAGAGTTGGATATTTACGGTTAAAAGGATGAAAGAAAATGGGAATATGAATCCTGAACCCACAAGCGGTTTCTGGAAGATTTCATTTGACAAAATTTAAAAACGATGGTTCACTTAAACCGCTAGCGCGGCAATAGCGTCATTTGTGGCCGATTCCCGCGCTGACCAGTCCGTTGGAATACGTTTTTCTGAACTGAGGAAACACTACCAACCCTCATGCCCATTCGGGCGAAACGAAAGATCAAGTTGGGGGATCTGCCCCCAGGTTCTCTATGTTGCCCAACTTTCAATTTTTGGAAGAAACCTGCCGGTTTCGGATATCGGATTGTTTTCAAATAAAACCAGACATCTTGGAAATTTTGTCATGGGTGCTTATTTGCGAATGCTTATTCATAAGGCTTTTTGAGAAAGGAGGGCACCATGAAAAAGGAATTGATGAACTACGAAGCGATCTTGAAGGTGACAAGGGACATCGTTCAGACCAGGGATCCCGAAGAGGTGGCCCTGTTAGCGGTGGAAAGCGTAAAAAGGGCATTAGAGGCCAAGGGATGCGCACTGCTTCTTTTTAACCGCAAAACCAGCGAACTGGAAGTTGCGGCTTCTTTCGGTTTGAGCGAGGAATACCTGAACAAAGGTCCCCTCAGCTCCATGCAGTCCATTGCCGGGTCCTTAAAAGATGGTCCCGTGGCCATATCCGACGTCACCGATGACCCGCGCATCCAGTATCCGGAAGAGGCCCGGAAAGAAGGGATTGCCTCGATCCTTTCGGTGCCCATTATTGTGGGAAAAAATCCCATCGGGGCCTTGCGCGTCTATTCCGCCGAACCCTGGGAAGCAACCCTCGAAGATGTGAACCTGGTCCAGGCTCTGGCACAGATCTCCGGTATGGGTCTGGAGTTGGCCCGGTTATACAAAGGTCTGAAAAGCAGTATTGAAATCCTGAAATCGAAACGGGCGACAAAGGCCTGATTTCTGTTGAGTTTAGAATAGCATGATTCTATCAACCATGGCGAAATAAGGAGGAGTACCACATGCGAAAAAGATGGTTTCTGACCGGATTGGTTATCATTGTGATCTTTGTCTTCATGCCCACGGCCTGGAGCAAGAGCAAGACGATTAAAATCGGTATTAACGCGCCTTTGACCGGCGACATTCCCAAAGTGGGCGAAGGTTCGAAATTTGCTGCCCGAATGTGGCTCGAGGACCTCAACGCGGCGGGTGGATTGGATGTGGGCGGAAAAAAATATCCCGTGGAGCTGGTGATTGAGGACAACGAATCCAAAGCCGAATCAGCGGTCAAAGCCAACACCAAAATGATTACCGAAGATGAAGTCCTGGTGATTGTGGGACCCCAGGCCTCGGCCCAGGCCGTTCCGGCCGGTGAAGTGGCCAACAACTGGCAGACCCCCATGATCAGTCCCTGGTCCACCAATCCCAGCACCACCAGCGGCCGGCCCTATGTTTTCAGGGGGTGTTTTCTGGATCCCTTTCAGGGTCCCGTGGTGGCCAATTTCATCACCGAAGAATTCGGGTTTAAAAAAGCGGCTGTGCTCTACGATGTGGCCAGTGACTATCCCAAAGGCCTGGCGGAATATTTTAAAAAGGCGTGGGAAAAACTTCACGGTCCCGGCTCGGTAGTGGCCTTTGAGAGTTTCACCACCAAGGATCCGGATTTCAGTTCCCAGCTGACCAAAATCATCCAGTCTGGCGCTCAGTTCCTGTTTACGCCCCAATACTATAACGAAGTGGCCCTGATCGTGCAGCAAGCCCATGAGCTGGGGTGGAACAAACCCATTGTGGGCAGCGACAGTTGGGGTTCCGCAGAAACGGTGAAACTTTGCGGTAAGGATTGCTACGGGCTTTTTTTCAGTAGCCACTATGCAGCTGCCGGCGCCACAGGCGCCACCAAAGCCTTTATTGACCGCTACCAAAAAAAATACGGGTATGTCCCTGACGATGTGGCCGCGCTCACATGGGACTCGCTGGGCATTATGCAGGAAGCGATACGCTCTTGCGGGAAAATCACCGGCAACCTGGAAAAAGATCGTAAATGTGTGCGTGACGCCATTGCACGAATCAAGGAGTTTAAGGGCATTACGGGGAACATGACCTTTACGGAAGAGGGAGATCCCATCAAATGCGCCGTCATTGTACGGATCAGCGATACCGGGGCGTTTGAATTTTACAAGTCTGTATGTCCGTGACAGGGTTCACATGTCAGGTTTAAGGTATCAGGCGGGTCGGGTTAAGTGCCCATGCCCGCCTTTTCTATATGAGGGATCTTCTGAGTGATCTTTTTCCTCCAGAATCTGGTTAACGCCCTTCAATGGGGCAGTTTTTATGCCCTCATTGCATTGGGATATGCCATGGTCTACAGCATCCTGATGCTGTTTAATTTTGCCCATGGGGATATCTTCATGGTGGGCGCCTATATCGGGTTCGGAATCGCCACCCTGCTGGTGGTCTTGTCCGAAATGGGCGCTGTGGCCACCCCGGGATGGCTGATTCTGGTGCTCACCATCATCATCAGCATGTTCCTGACCTCTTTTCTGGGGATGCTGGTGGAGCGGGTGGGTTACCGCCCCCTTCGAGAGGCCCCCAGGGCTTCCGCGGCCATCACCGGGCTCATGATCGGCATTATTCTGGAAACGGGGAACCTCATGCTCCTGGGCGCTCAACGGGTGCGATTCCCAACGTTGATTGAATCCACCACCTACGATCTGGGGGGCGTTTTTGTCACCAACAAGAAGATCATGATCGTGCTGGTCTCCATTTCGCTCATGGTGGCGCTTCACCAGTTTGTCAAACGCAGCAAATGGGGAATGGCCATGCGGGCCATGGCGTTCGATTACGCGGTGGTGCCCCTCATGGGGGTTTCCATCAACAAAGTGGCCCAACTCACTTTTGCCATTGGATCCGCTCTCGCGGCGGTGGCCGGGATTCTGTTCGGCATTGCCTACCCGGTTCTGGATCCTTACATGGGGATTGTTTTTGGCTGGAAGGCTTTCGTAGCAGCCATTCTGGGGGGACGGGGCTCCATCATGGGGGCGGCGCTGGCCGGGTTTCTGCTGGGGTTTATCGAGATTTTTACGGCCATGATCTTTCCCTCCACCCTGCGGGATTTGATCGCCTATTCTATCATTCTGCTGATTCTGGTTTTTCGGCCCCATGGATTTTTTGGCGAGGCTTACAGTGCCCGGTTGAGGCTGTAGATATTTATCATGACGTCCAAAACAAATGATGACTGGCGGTCCAGGCTGAAACGCTTCTGTGCCCCGGTCCCGTTGCTGGGATGGCTGCTGGGCGCCCTGGGAGCGGTGCTTCTGGAACACATTGCAGGAGACCCTTTCTCGGAACTGCTGGGGCTGCCCAAAATACCGGTCCTGTTCGGCGCCCTCGTTATGTTGAAAAAACCCCTGCTGATCCCCAGTGTCCTGATCTATGTGTTGGTCATCTACGGCATGCCCCTGGCCCTTGTGGGCCGGTTGTGTTCAGGTCTAGCCAATCAGGCGGCGAAACGTCTGCTTCATTTTTCAAAACCCTTTTCCGTTTTGATCCATCTGGCCCTTTTATACGCTGTTCTGCACGCCTGGTCGGATCTGAGCGCCTACCGGCTGTTGACGCTCAAATTCACCCTTATTGCCGTGATGCTGACCCTGAGTCTCAATGTCATTAACGGATATATGGGAGAGTTCAGCTGCTCCCATCCCGGATTCATGGCCCTGGGGGCCTACGTGGCCTCCACCGTTACCCTGAGCCTTTTTGTCAATGACAGACTGTTTGGCGCGCCGCTTCTGCCACCCTCCCTGGGACCGTTTCTGTTTCCACTGGCCCTGATCGCAGGGGGTCTGGTGGCAGCCCTGGGGGCCCTGGTGGTGGCCATACCCTCCTTTCGAACCCGCGGTGATTACCTGGCCATTATTTCCTTAGCGTTCATGTTTATCGTGAAAAGCCTTTTTGAAAACCTGGAAGTGGTGGGCGGTCCCCGGGGGATGGGCAGTCAACCCAACTGGGCCAATCTGCCCACGGTGTTTATCTGGACGGTGCTCTGTGTCTGGATTATCAATAACTTTGTTCGATCCACCTTTGGCAAGGCGTTAAATGCCGTGCGGGATGATGAAACCGCGGCCGATGCCATGACTGTGAACACCCGGCGAACCAAGATGACGGGGTTTTTATTTGCCGCTTTCTGGGCCGGTGTGGCGGGAGGACTGTTTGCCCACGTGCTTCGCTACATAAATCCCGGCACTTTCGGTATTCAGCGGTTGGCCGAAATGTTGGCCATGGTCTATTTCGGAGGGCTCAATTCGGTTTACGGTTCCATTTTAGGCGCCGTCAGCCTCAGCCTTCTAAGTGAGGCGTTACGGCCCCTTGAAATATTGAAATGGATCATTATTCCCCTCCTGCTCATCCTGGTGATGATTTTCCGGCCCACGGGGCTCATCGCCTTTCGGGAATTCAATGTGGGAAATTTGATTAAACCTAAAAACACTACCCGAATTGAGGACTGAGATGCCGCTTCTCCAAGTGGAAAACATGACGCACTATTTCGGGGGCCTGCGGGCGGTGCACCGGTACAACCTTGAAATTGAAGCGGGACAGATTCGAGGGCTCATCGGACCCAATGGGGCGGGCAAAACCACTGTTTTCAACCTCATTACCGGCATTCATCATCCCACCAGCGGCCGCGTTTTCCTGGAGGGAGAAAACATCGTGGGATTAAGGCCCCATCAGATCGCTTCAAGGGGTTTGGGCCGAACCTTTCAAAACCTGAGACTATGGCGCCACATGACCGTTCTGGAACATGTCAAGATGGCCCGGTATTCGCGGCTGACCTACGGCCTTGCAGGGGCGTTCTTCGGCACCCCCGGACGAAACCGGGAAGAAGAGGCCATCGAAGTGAAGGCACTTGAGCTGCTGGAGATGGTGGGGGCAGAAAGTTTTGCCCACCAGAATGTCCTTCAGCTGCCCTATGGCGCCCAGCGGCGGGTGGAGATGGCCCGGGCCCTGGCCACGGAACCCAAGGTCCTTTTTCTGGATGAGCCCACCGCGGGCATGAACCCGGAAGAACTGTTGCAAATGATGGAGATTATCCGGTTAATCCACAAAACCTTTGGCGTGGCTATTTTCCTGATTGAACACCGGTTGAAAGTGGTAATGGAGCTTTGCCACCAGATCCAGACACTGGTGTTCGGTGAAGTGATTGCGGAAGGAAACCCTTTGGAAATCCAGAATAACCCAAAGGTCATCGATGCCTATCTGGGGCAGGATATGGTGGCGTGATGTTTTTAGAGATCGAAAATCTGAGGGTCTCTTATGAAAAAATCAAGGCCCTTCAAGGTCTTGATTTTCAGGTGGACCGCGGGGAAATTGTCTGTATGATCGGCGCCAATGGTGCTGGAAAAAGCACCACCCTTCAGGCCATCTCGCGGATGGTTCCGGTGGAACCCGGGACATCAATGGTCTTCGAAGGAAAGGATCTCCTTAAATATTCCGCAGACCGGGTCGTTAGTGAACTGGGCATTTCCCACGTTCCGGAGGGACGCAGGCTTTTTGGAAACATGACCATTCTGGAAAACCTGAAGCTGGCCACCTTTGCCCGTAAAGACCGGCCGGAAATTTTGCGAGACATGGAACAGGTATTCGCTATTTTTCCACGACTGAAAGAGCGGGAAATTCAAAAATCCGGCACCCTGAGCGGCGGAGAGCAACAGATGCTGGCCATTGGCCGGGCCTTCATGAGCGCCCGGCAGGTGATGCTTCTAGATGAACCTTCCATGGGCCTGGCGCCCCTTTTGATGCTGGACGTCTTTGAGGCATTAAAGGCCATCAGCGGCGAAGGGACCACCATTTTACTGGTGGAACAGAATGCGCGCATGGCGTTAAGGTTCGCTCAACGGGGTTACGTACTTGAAAACGGGGTCATTTCGTTGAAAGGGGCTTCAGCGGATTTGATCGCCAATCCCCTGGTGGAAAAGGCCTATCTGGGAGGATGAGGCTGGCCAAACGAGAATTCAAGAAACAGCGGCCTTGAATCACCGTTTCAACCTTTTAATAAGCCATCCCCTCGATGGCAAGCCTTGACAACCAATTCAAGTTTACATACATTCGGCACAAAAAGAAAGCAGTTATTACTGCTGAAAAAACTTGGCTACCATCAAGAGCTGACTGCTGCCATCATTCTCCAGTTAAAAAGAGCATTCGATGCTAAAATCCTTTCTTCACCCAGCTTGCAGTAATGAGGTCCTTGAAGGTTCTGGATCAACAGAAAAGTATGAACTGGCACTGATCCTTTTACTCGGCTTTTTCATCAGAGCTTTCGCCTGCGAATACACCTATGTTATCAATCCTGATGGGATATACTATATTCATCAGGCCAGGGCTATCTATTACGGACTGTGGGGGGACCTTACGAACTGCCACATCTCCTTTGTTTCGAACTATCCTTTTCTCATCGCTGGGAGCTATGCTCTGATCAGAGATTGGATTGCTGCTGCTAAAGCGGTGTCTCTCGTTTTCGGTTCAATCACCCTGATTCCTCTCTATCTTCTCTTAAGATGCTTTCTGGCTAAGAATATCAGCAGATTAAGCGTTTTGGCGTTTGCACTGACCCCTGTTTTCGTCAGTCGAAGTGCGGATGTCGTACGTGACCCTGTTTCCTGGTTTTTCCTGACCCTCGGTTTGTACTTCTTTGTGAAGTCAACTGACAACAAATACCGTTTTCTTCTTTTTATCAGCTGCCTCAGTTTTCTGATGGCCTCTTGGGCAAGAATTGAGTGTATACTGTTTATTTTCGTATCCTCTTGTTACCTTCTTATGGTGCCGCAAGAAAAACGCCTTCAAAAACTCTCGTTTTTTTCAATGCCGTTTGTACTCATATTGTTATTCATTGGCATCATGGCATTTACTTATAAACTACCCATTGCAGATGTCGTCCGATTAAACGAAGTGGGAGAAAAGATATCGACGCCTTTTGTGGCGTATAGCGATTTAAGGCAAAGCCTAGCGCAGATGATGGAGCAGCCTTTTGAGTATAATGGAATACCTCATTTTTTGCACAAAGCGCGACATCTTGTCTGGCTGATCGCACTGGGAACCCTTTTTAAATATATGCTCACCGCCTACTTCTATCCCTTTTTTTTATTGTTCATAATGGGTCTTGGAAAATTTTGGCGATGTATGAAAAAAGATCGGAGTGTGCTCTATCTATCTTTCATCGCTGTTTCCATATTTGCGATGCTATATTTACATGTCATCGATCGCTGGATGATGTTCGATCGTTTTTGGGGGACGTTCATTATACCCACCTTTTTAGCCATCGGTTTCGGTCTGGATAGAACCGCTGATTTCTTGAAAACAAAGTATAAAATCAACCAATCTAGTGCATTAGCAATTCTCTGCTTTTTAATGTTAGCATGCTCTTTGCCGAAGAGTCTTGCCCCGAAAGAGGCGGATAAACTGGTTTTCAAAGAGATTGGAACGATTATTGCCAATATTGAAAATCATAAGGGAAAAACCAGAATAGCAAAATCCTTGAAATCACCTAATTGGGTTTCTTTTTATGCCAACCTGGATCTTGAAGGCGCTCCTTGTCCATCACTCAATTTGGATTTTGAGTTGATCACCAGGAAATACGAAACCTTTGTTCGATATTTAAAAGCTGAAGGGATTACCTATTTTTTATGGGAAGAGAAGAATTGGCCAAAACATGGGTTCGATTTTTTTAAAGAAATGAAACATGGGGATTTTGAAGAAATTGGCCGATGGCACCATCCCGACACCGGAGCAATCGTCCTTTTTAGATTGAGACCAGAGGGACAACCGTAAATAATCAAATAACTATAGCGCTCAGCTAAACTGGTACAGACATGCTCAGCTAACCGTACCGTCGGGGTACATATCAACCCTAACTTTTTTACCAGCATATTTTTTTCCGATAGAGATTTGACCCTGTTTATTAACCTGTTTAACGTTTAGCATAGCCATGGGTTATGACCTCCATGTTATTAAAAGTAGATTTTACTGATATACTATGTCTCTTCATCAATGGTCAGACTGACCTTTCTCTTGGTTCTCATTTTATGCTCCTTTTTTTACATATATCTTATACGGTAATGTATCTTATTGATCGTCGTGTCAATTAGATAATCATCAGGTCATCCTCAAATTCCATTTACGGGCAAACCTTAATCACCGTTTTGACCCCTCCATGGGAAAATGCTATGGGTGTTCATAGCCTCCTCAGCCTCCCCATAGAAATATTGCATTTGTCTGTCTGTTATAGGAAAATAGATCAGCTTTATGAAGGGAAAGACATCATATGCCATCAAAATCATCCGTAAAGTTTTGTGGTCAGGTTGTTTCGGACGCACAATTAAAAGACATCATAGAGATTATCGAGACATTTCCCAAACTAACCCGCACTGAACTGGCCCATACGGTCTGCGAACTGTTTGACTGGAAAAGGCCCACCGGAAAGCTGAAAGGGGTTGAATGCCGCCAATTCCTTGAACGTCTGGACGCGAAAGGCCTGATCCATCTTCCTCCAGTCCAACAACGGCCTGCCAAAAAGAGCAAACCAAAAATATCACGAACCCGCGAGGCCGATTTTCAGGCAACGATTTCAACAAAACTGCGGGAACTGTTCCCCCTGTTGCTGACCCGGGTTAAAACACAAGAACAGCGACAGCTCTGGTACCAGTATATTGACCGGTATCATTACCTGGGATATGAGTTGCCCTTTGGTGCGCAGCTGCGATATTTTATTCAGTCCGGCGCAACCCATACCTTGCTGGGGTGTTTTCAGTTTTCAAGCCCTGCGTGGATGATGATGCCGAGAGACCAATGGATTTCCTGGAACCACGAGCAGCGCCAACGCAACCTGCAAAAAATCGTCAATAACAGCCGGTTCCTCATATTTCCCTGGGTCAAAGTAAAAAACCTTGCCAGTTCAGCCCTGGCTCTGGCAATAAAAACCGTTCCCGATGACTGGGAGCGCAGCTACGGCTACCGGCCGGTTCTGATAGAAACACTGGTGGATGAAAAGCGTTTTAAAGGCACCTGCTACAAGGCTGCCAATTGGCGTTATGTGGGGAAAACCACCGGTCGTGGACGAATGGACCGGGAGAACAAGCGTCATGGCATGGCGGTAAAAGACATTTATCTGTATCCCCTGACGAAGGGGTTTCGTGATGAACTGGTTCGATAAATGACTTGACTCAGGTTTCAACCGTATTAATATTGGTTCGGCCCGGGCTTCGTGCCCATTATCAAATCTACCAGGAGAATTTTGTATGACCCGCTACCTTCCCCTGATACTGTTGGGGGTGCTTTTAAATGCCACGGCCCAGCTTTGCCTGAAACAGGGAATGCGGCAGGTGGGCCATTTTGCGTTTACCCTGGAAAACCTGGCTCCCATCGGCTTCAAGGTGGGCCTTAACCCGTTTGTATTTGCGGGCCTGGTGTGTTATGTGGTCAGTGTGGTGGTATGGCTCCTGGCCCTTTCCAGGGTGGATGTCAGTTATGCCTATCCTCTTTTGAGCGTGGGCTATATCGTTACCGCTTTTGCAGGACAGTATTTTTTCGGCGAGGCCCTGGGACCCACACGTTGGGCCGGAATAGTCGTGATTTGTCTCGGCGTATACCTCATTACCCGGAGTGCCTCATGAGAAAGGATTTTCTGCCCTTTTCACGACCGTCCATCACGGAGGAAGATATCTCAGCTGTGGGAGAAGTCCTCCGGTCGGGATGGATTACAACGGGACCCAATACCGCCGCCTTTGAGCGTGATTTCTGTGAATATGTGGGATGTCCCCATGGGGTGGGCCTGGCATCCGCCACCGCCGGCATGCATCTGCTCCTGAAAGCCCTGGGGATCGGGCCGGGGGATGAAGTGATTACCCCGTCCATGACGTGGGTATCCACGGCGAACCTTATCGTTCTGGCGGGCGCCACACCCGTATTCGCCGACATTGACCGGGATACCCTCATGGTGACCCCCGAAACAATCGCCCCCTGTTTTTCGCCCAGAACCCGAGCGGTTATTCCCGTGCATTTCGCGGGCGCTTCAGCTGATATCACCGCACTGCGCGAACAGGCGCATCAACATGGCGTGCTGCTGGTGGAAGATACGGCCCATGCCCTGGGCACCCACCATCGCGGGCGTCACGTGGGGGCGGATGGAACATCCATCTTCTCCTTCCACCCCATCAAAAATATTACCACCGGCGAGGGCGGCATGTTCTGCACCGATGACCCTGAAATGGCGGAGCGGATCAGCCGCCTGAAGTTTCACGGGCTTGGCGTGGACGCTTACGACCGAAAAACCCAGGGCCGATCCCCCCAGGCCCAGGTGTTGGAGCCAGGGTACAAATACAACATGACCGATATTGCGGCGGTGCTGGGATTGAGACAACTTCATCGGGTGAACCAGTTCAACCGAAAAAGAAGACAACTGGCCGCCAGATACCAGGAATGGCTGGCGGATATTGATGAACTCCTGCCGCTCTCCATCCCCGAGGATACCACGCAACACGCCTGGCACCTGTTTATTGTGCGCCTTGACACGGATCGGGCCGGCATGACCCGGGATGAATTCATGGCGGAATTGAAAGAGAGAAACATCGGAACGGGTCTCCATTTCCGTGCCATACACCTTCAGAAATACTACCGGGAGACCATGGGGGTAAAACGGGGCACGCTTCCCCATACGGAATGGAATTCCGACCGGATCTGTTCTCTTCCCCTTTTTCCGGATATGACTTTTGAAGATGTGGATGGGGTGGTTGAGGCCATTAAGGATGTTCTCAGTCGTTAATTTTAAGGGTGCAGTTGTCAGGGTGCAGAAAAAATCATTATGAAAAACCAACAATCAACAATTTCAATTGTCATCCCCGTGTTCAATGAAGCGGGAAACCTGAGCGAACTACTCGTTCGTTGTCTCAAGACCTGTAAACGCATGGACAGGGTTTTTGAAATCATCCTGGTGGATGACGGCAGTACCGATGGGTCCCGGGACATGATTGAAGCGGCTTCAAATCAATACCCCGGCGTCATCGGGGTCCTGCTCAATCGGAATTACGGTCAGCATTCTGCCATCATGGCCGGTTTTGCACAAACAAAGGGAGACATCATCGTTACCCTGGATGCCGACCTTCAGAACCCACCCGAAGAAATCATCAAACTGGTTCAAAAGGCCGAAGAGGGGTTTGATGTGGTGGGAAGCGTCCGTGTTCCCAGACGGGATACCCTCTTCAGGCGGATGGCATCCCAGATGGTCAACAAAGTGGTTCAAATGTCCACGGGCATCACCATGCATGATTACGGCTGTATGCTGAGGGCCTATCGCCGCCATATTGTGTCGGCCATGATGCAGTGTTCCGAGCGAAGCACCTTCATTCCCGTTCTGGCCAACAGTTTTGCCAGGCATACCGCCGAAATAGAGGTTCAGCATGCTGAGCGGTCCGCCGGGGACTCCAAATACAGCCTCTGGAAGCTCATCAACCTGCAGTTTGATCTGTTGACCAGTATGACCACATTTCCCCTTCGCCTGCTGAATGTTCTGGGCGGTATTATCTCCGCGTTCGGTGTAGGATTTGGGCTCTTTTTGTTACTGATGAGATTGATTTATGGCCCAGGGTGGGCCGCAGCAGGGGTGTTTACCCTCTTTGCCATTCTGTTTATTTTTATCGGTGCACAATTTCTGGCCATGGGCCTCTTGGGAGAATATATCGGGCGAATTTACAGCGATGTGCGGGCCCGTCCACGGTTTTTTGTCGAGCGGATCGTGGGGGATTTAGGGACTGGCCCACACCCGCGCCCATCAAACGAAAAATTCGGTGCAACGTAGGGGCAGGCCTCTGTGCCTGCCCTTTATAAAGGATCTGTTTATGAAAACAATTGTTCTGGCCTATCACAATATCGGCTGCACCGGCATCAAGGCGCTGTTAAACAACGGCTTTGATATTGCGGCCGTATTTACCCACAAGGATAATTCGACGGAGAATATCTGGTTTGATTCCGTGGCCGAGCTGGCCGCACAAAACAACATTCCCGTATACGCGCCGGAAGACATCAACCATCCTCTCTGGGTACAGAAGATTCGAGATCTCTCACCGGAAATCATATTCTCCTTCTATTATCGGAACCTGGTGCAATCTCCCATTCTGGATATCCCGCCCCATGGATGCCTGAACCTTCACGGGAGTCTGCTGCCCCGTTATCGCGGACGGGTTCCCATCAACTGGGTGCTGGTGAACGGCGAAAAAGAGACCGGGGTAACCCTTCATTATATGACCACCCGACCGGACGACGGCGATATGGTAAGCCAAAAGTCAATGGAGATATCAGAAGATGATACGGCCATTTCACTTCACAAAAAAGCAGCCGCGGCAGCCGGTGAAATGCTGAATGAGATCCTTCCCGCCCTGCTGGCCGGCAAAGCCCCAAGGGTGCCTCAGGATCACGGAAAGGCCTCCTACTACGGCGGACGTACCCCTGCTGACGGGGAGATTGACTGGACCATGCCCGCCTTACGTGTCAGGAACCTGGTGCGGGCCGTAACACGCCCTTTTCCGGGGGCCTTCAGCCACATGGGCGATCGAAAATGCCTTTTCTGGGCCGTCAGTGAGGTATCACGGGAAGAAGGCGCCAAACCGGGCACGGTGCTTTCAGTGGACCCCCTGGTCATCGCCTGTGAAACGGGGGCCATTCGCGTTGACGCAGCCCAGCAGACGGGCGATGTGTTCATGGGGGGAGCGCAGCTGGCAGCCCATATGGGGCTTGTGGAAGGCATGCGGTTTGGCAAACGGGCCAGTGACCGGATTCGGGCCGCGCAGAAAAAGCGGGTGCTGATCCTGGGCGTGGACGGTTTCATCGGGAACGCCCTGAGCGAACGCCTGCTGGAAAGCGGGCGGTATGAAGTACACGGCATGGACCTGCATTCCAAGTATGTCCAACGTCTGATGGGCACACCCGGTTTTCATTTCGATGAAGGGGACATTTCCATCCACAGGGAATGGATTGAATACCATATTCGAAAATGTGACATTGTCATCCCCCTGGTGGCCATTGCCACCCCCATTGAATATACCCGGAACCCCCTTCGCGTGTTTGAGCTCGATTTTGAAGAGAACCTGCGCGTGGTGCGGTACTGTGTCAAATATAACAAACGTGTCATCTTTCCCTCCACTTCCGAAGTCTACGGCATGTGCGAGGACATGGATTTTGATGAGGATAACTCCAAGTTGATCCTGGGACCCATTCGCATGCAACGGTGGATCTATTCCTCCTGCAAACAGTTGCTGGACCGGGTAATCTGGGCCTATGGCCGTCAGAAGGATCTGAAATTCACCCTTTTCAGGCCTTTCAACTGGATCGGCCCCAGACTGGACAGCCTCATGAGTGCCCGCATCGGCAGCTCCAGGGCTATTACCCAGCTGATCTTGAATCTGGTGGAAGGGACCCCCATACAACTGGTGGATTCCGGGGAGCAAAAAAGATGTTTTACAGACGTCTCCGACGGCGTGGAATGCCTTTTCCGGATTATCGAAAATAAAGATGGCGTCTGCGACGGACAGATCATCAACATTGGAAATCCTGACAACGAATCCAGCATTCGAGGGCTGGCGGAACTTCTGGTGAAAAAATTCAATCAGCACCCCCTTAAAGAAAATTTTCCACCCTTTGCCGGTTTGCGGGAAGTGGAAAGCCGCGCCTTTTACGGTGAGGGATACCAGGACATGGAACATCGAAAGCCCAGCATTCGGAATGCCAGGCGGTTGCTGAACTGGGAACCTTCCATCGCATTGGAAGCTTCGGTGGAAGTAACCCTCGATTATTTTCTGCGGGAAGCCATTCGTTCCGGCGATTTTGTATAATAATTATGGACATCGGCCTGCGTGTTGACGTGGATACCTTGAGGGGAACCCGTTATGGGGTTCCCGCCTTGGCCGAACTTCTGGCAAAATATGACATTCGGGCTTCGTTCTTTTTTTCCGTGGGACCGGACAACATGGGCCGTCACCTCTGGCGATTGCTGCGTCCGCGCTTCTTGTGGAAAATGATGAGAACCAAGGCCCCCAGCCTCTATGGATGGGATATCCTTTTAAGGGGGACAGCCTGGCCGGGACCGGTGATTGGCCGTAAACTGCCCCACTTGATCGCCGCAACCGCCCGGGACGGGCATGAGGCGGGGCTTCATGGTTGGGATCATCATGGCTGGCAGGCAAAAATCGATGTCATGACCGCCCAAGACATTTCACATTCCCTGAACCAGGGCGTTTCCGCTCTGACGCAAATCCTGGGACGGAAACCCACCTGTTCCGCCGTTCCCGGTTGGAAATGCCGGAATCAGGTGCTCGTTAAAAAGGCGGCTTTTCCCTTCACCTACAACAGCGACTGCCGGGGTCGGAGCATCTTCTATCCGGTGGTGGAAGGAAAAACCCTCTCTCAGCCACAGGTCCCGGTAACACTCCCCACCTATGATGAAGCGGTGGGGCACGGGAGTATCGACGCGCACAATTTTAATGACTATATGCTGTCACTGATCAGTGACGCCCGACTGAACGTCCTGACCATCCATGCCGAGGTGGAAGGAATCATCTGCCTGGACATGTTTGAACGGTTCCTGAAATCCGTCCGATCCACGGGTGGAACAATGGTCCCTCTGGGTCAATTGCTGGAGGGCACCCCTGAAATCGAAACAGCCGCCATTGAGCCCCGGGAGATACCGGGCCGTGAGGGCTGGGTGGCCTGCCAGGCCGACCGGATTGGCGGCGACTGCTGACCCATGAAAAGATCCGCCTTCATACTGCTGGTGCTTTTCTGTAAAAATTCCGGGGACACAATACTAAATTATTTGGTATTCTTCTTTTTCCTAGGACCTTTATAATTGTGAATAATTTAGTTTTGTGTCCCCGGAATTTTCCGGAATTTTTAAAAGCGGAACTGAAACTGAACGCCGTAGATGGCATATCTGCCGTTATTTACCCTATTCTCCCAGGCATCCCGGTTGTCGTCCCCATCATCATACCACATGAATTCGGGAGCCAACGAGAACCCTTTGGCCACCTGGATGGGGATGCTGATGCCCCAGAACCAGGATTTGTACCGCATGGGATTCTTGTCACCCTCGCTTTTCATCTGCCCGTACACGATGTGCGGCGTCACAATTCCCAGGCGGTAAGACCCATCCACCCACCAGCCGTAGGTTGTGGTGTTGTCCAGTTGGCGGTCATGGATCGTGGCGGCTGAATTTCTGGCCGGTGGACTGACGCCCATGCCGCCCCCGGTGTTGCTCCAGTTCTGCCCCCAATTGCCTTCGGCGCTCAACTGGAAGGGTCCGAAGGCAGCCAGGACCCCCAGGCTTCCGATGTAGGTATCAATGTGCTTGTCAACCCCATCCATATGCTCGGCAAGGAAGTCAACCGTGCGCCGCTGATAGAGAAAACTGGGATAAATGCTGACCGGACCGGCATAAATGGGAAGCCCCAGGTCGATCCGGGGCAGTTTGGTATCGGTCTGATATAGATTCGGATCGGGATAGGGGGCGTAATTGCCCAATGCAGCGCCGTTGGGGTCCACCAGGGCCACGGCAAGGCGTATGGTGTTGGTAAAATGGTAAGTGCCCCTGATCTGGGCAAAACGTCCGGAATAGAGTTCGCCGTACCCCTCGCCGATAATATTCAGGCTTCCCGATCGCGTACCCACCATCTGATAAGGCAAAAGCGGAGAAATGGGCGTTGTGGTCTTTCCGGCGAGGACCTGAAAGTTCTCTGTCAGATCCCACCAGCCGTAAGCGTGCCTGAGCGTCACCCCGTTGCTGGTGGTTTCGAGCGTTACCCCGTCGCTGGTGGTTGGGCTGGTACCGCCGCTGATCTGGCCGACGCCCACCTGTATGTACATACCCACGTTATCTTCATTGGTCCATTTTAAATTGAACCGGGTGATGTTGGGAATCTGTATGGCCGTGTTGGTAAACGGCGCGTTACCGAGTTTTTTATATTGCGCGTTTTCCCTGTTTCTCTCCAGATAGTAGCAATCCACATATACCCGGCCCCCGATGGTGACCTTGGCCGGCACGGTGCTCGAAGATACAGCCACCAGAAAGAGCGTTATGAAGCAAACAAATAACCGTTTCAATTTTCTCCCCTCAATAGAAACGTTTCCCGCTATCGTGTCGGAGCAATGTTGAAATTTGAAATATGGTAACATTTTTACATGATGTTTTTCCAAATTTCAACTTTCAATTTTCAAAAATCCTGTGTTAGGATGTAGGCTGTAGACTAAAAACCTACAGGTCAAAAACCTGATCTGGAGCAAACCAAAATGCCCGTTTATGAATACCGTGCCCTGGACAGGGCCGGAAAGAACCGGGACGGGATCATTGATGCCGACAGCCCCATCGCGGCAAGACAGAAATTAAGGGAAACGGGCGTTTTTCCCGTCAGCGTTAAGGCATCCGCTTCCTCGACCAGAGGATCTGCGGGAACCAAAACGGTTGGATTGTCTTTTTTAAAACGGATCAAACTGGGTGAACTGTCCGTCGCCACGCGTCAACTGGCAATTCTCCTGGGTGCCGGCATTACCCTGGTGGCATCCCTGGAAGCCATGCTCATGCAGGTTGCAAACCCGGCATTCAAGCGTGTGCTGGCCCAGATCAAGGAATCCGTCAATGAAGGCAACAGCCTGGCCCATGCCCTTTCGAATCACCCAAAGGTTTTCTCCAATGTCTATGTCAACATGGTCCGCGCTGGAGAGGCCTCAGGCTCTCTCGACCTGGTATTGCACCGACTTGCCGATTTGAGCGAGCAGGAGCAGGCCTTGAAGGGGCGCTTAAAAGCGGCCATGGCGTATCCGGTCCTCATGAGCTGTGTGGGGGTGGTGGTGGTTTTTTTCCTGGTGGCCTTTGTGGTCCCCAATGTCACCCGGATTTTCCATGAGATGCACCAGGCCCTGCCGCTGCCCACCGTCGTTCTCATAGGGGTCAGCGATTTTCTCATGAAGTTCTGGTGGCTGGTCCTTGCCATGGCGCTGGCCTCAATGGTTTTGTTCTGGCGGTTGAAAAATACGGAAAAGGGCCGATATGCATGGGATCGGTTTAAACTGGCCATTCCCCTTGTGGGCGCGTTTAACATCAAAACTGCCGTGGGGCGTTTTGCGCGAACCCTGGGAAACCTGCTTCAAAATGGTGTACCGCTCTTGACCGCCCTCGGTATTGTCAAAAATGTGGTGGGAAACACGCTTTTTGCGGAAGTCATCGATGGGGCCATGGATGCGGTTGAGAAGGGCAACGCTCTTGCCGCCGCCATTACGGGGAACCGTTGTTTTCCGCCCATTGCGGTGCAGATGATTGCGGCCGGCGAGCAAAGCGGCCATCTGGAAGAAATGCTGGATAAAATTGCGGACATGTATGAACGGGAGGTGGAATCACAGGTCCTGACCATGACGTCCATGTTGGAGCCGGTGATGATCCTGTTCATGGGAGTTACCGTCGGGTTTATTGTTATTTCGATGTTGCTGCCGATCTTTGATTTGAATCAGATGATCCGGTAAGGCGGCAAGCCGCCGTTTTAAGTTTCAAGTTTCAAGTTTAAAGTTTGCAGAAAAGGATATGAATATGAACATGAACAGAAAGCGTTTGAATGTTCACGGTTTCACACTGATTGAACT
>CAZPQA010000044.1:23755-25891 GCA_964588535.1 uncultured Desulfobacteraceae bacterium | reverse complement strand
GCAGCAAGCTCGGGAGGTGTTTGTTCCAGAGCAATCCGAACGGTTTCCAAAATGGTCTCAACCTGTTCAGAAATCGCCTGTCTCACTTCGTCGGAATCTATGGTGAGAATTTTGGGGATTCCCGTCACCAAATCACGCCCTTTGACTTCAATGGTTTCAATCGTATCTCCCGCATAGGCGTTTCCAATACCTGTTTTGATAATTTCAGCGGTGCTGATACCGATGAGCAGGTTATATTTTCTCTTGATATGCTGCAGTATGGCTTCATCCATCTTGTCGCCACCCACCCTGACAGATTTACTGTAAACAATCCCTGCCAGGGAGATGACCGCCACCTCTGTGGTTCCGCCGCCAATATCGACCACCATATTGCACGTGGGTTCGGTAATGGGCAATCCGGCCCCGATTGCCGCCGCCATGGGCTCTTCAATGAGAAAGACTTCTCTGGCACCGGCAGATTCCGCACTTTCGCGAACCGCCCGTTTCTCCACCTGGGTAATGCCGCTCGGAACACATATGATGATGCGGGGTCTGACAAGGGTTCTTCGGTTATGGACTTTGCGAATGAAATGCCTCAGCATGGCCTCCGTAATCTCAAAATCTGCAATGACCCCGTCCTTCATGGGCCTGATGGCCACGATGTTCCCGGGGGTTCGACCGAGCATCATTTTCGCCTCTCTACCCACAGCCAGAACTTTATTGCTGCCTCGACCATCTTTTCTAACCGCCACAACCGACGGCTCACTTAAGACAATCCCTTTGCCTTTCATATATACGAGGGTATTTGCCGTACCGAGATCAATGGCCAGATCATTTGAAAATATGCCCAGAATGGCGTCAAAAATCATCGCGTTTTCCTCTCTCCTCGATTCACATACCTAATAGAATGGATCTTATTTCCTGTCTATCCGGGGAGACTTTCTCCCGTATTTTCAGAAAATAAAGCGCCAAGTCGCCAATGAACGATGAACAATTCATCAACCTGGCTCCCATATAGATATAGGATGCAACAAAAATTATCAATTAAAAATATGAAAAAACTCTAATTGCCCGAATCGGGGCTAAAGCCTCAACGATGGACCCTGTTTACAGCTGAAAGCACGGATGAAACTTGTCCAATTTTCATCATGAGAATCGCCGTCCGGTAGAATTGCCGCTTGACAAAAATAAACGCATGTGTTTATACTACCGTTTGTGTAAAATTTCGAAAGAGAGGCTCTATACCGTTATGAAAATGACATATCAACCCAGCAGAATAAAAAGAGCACGAACCCACGGTTTCAGGGCGAGAATGCGAACACGGGCAGGAATAAATGTTCTGAAAAGAAGAAGGGCTAAAGGACGGAAACGACTGACCGTATAAATGCCCTCTAAACCGAAACGATTTTCCCCCGATATGAAGGGGGCCTTTTCTTTCCCGAAAAGCGGAAGGCTATTGCGTCACGCGGATTTTGTCAATGTAAATCGTTCCGGAAAACATTGCCACATGAGGCACTTCATCGCCATTGCCAGAAAGAACGAGCTAGGGACAACCAGACTTGGGGCAACGACCAGCAAAAAGGTGGGTAATGCCGTCAGAAGGAACAGAGCCAAACGACTGATCAGAGAATTTTACAGGCTCAATAAAGCACGCCTTCCCCAGGGATGCGACATCGTTGTCATTGCAAAAAAGGGTGCCGGCTATCTCAACTTGCGAAAAGCCGAAAAAGAACTTGAAGAGATCGTTGCCTAAAAAAGGTTTCATGTATAAATTTAGATATATACCTATCTCCCTGATAGCCTTATATCAGCTGTGTATCTCACCTTTTTGGTCGCCTTCCTGTCGTTTCTACCCGACATGTTCCACCTATGCTCGCCATGCCTATCATAGGTATGGGATCCTGAAAGGCAGTTTTTTGGCCCTTATCAGGATTTTAAAATGTCATCCGTTTCACCCCGGCGGATATGACCCTCTGGTATGATGGTGTTGACCTCATTTGAAAGACATTAACGTTGCTCCGGCATTTTGACTTTGTGGTATTTTGACTGGTGTTCAAAAACAGCGCCATGCTGGTTTTCCAAACAAAACCTTTAGGACTGAGTAGCTCAGATTATGGATAAAAAAACAATATTGGCCTTTGCCCTATCCTTTGTCGT
>CAZPQA010000044.1:0-23655 GCA_964588535.1 uncultured Desulfobacteraceae bacterium | reverse complement strand
ATAAAAAAACAATATTGGCCTTTGCCCTATCCTTTGTCGTACTTGTTGGATGGTCCCTTTTTTTCTCGCCTGAGCCGAAACAGGCCCCAGTCGAAAAGGATACTGCCGCACAAAACATCCAGCCGGTGCCCATAGGTGAAAAAAGCCCCGTTAATGTGGCCACCGTCGTCCCACCCCCCAAACCTGTTACAGCCGCCCAGCAGCCTGTAATTCAGGCGGATGAAAAGAAAATCGAAATCGATACACCGCTTTACAAAATTGTTTTCAGCAATGTAGGACCCACCATAAAGAGCTTCAAACTGAAAAAATATCGTCAAACAATCAATCCGGATTCTCCTTATGTTGAATTGGTCACCCTGGAACAGGGAATGGGCGACTACCTGACCGTTCAATTTGATGGCAACACCGTCGGCAACGTGAACATTAAGGCCTTTTCAGTGGACAGAGATTCCCTGAAACTAAATCAGGACTCCGAGCCCGCAACAATCGTTTTTCAAGGAACCAACCCAAACGGTATTGCCATCACCCAGACCTACCGTTTTTTCCCCGACCGGTATGGCATCGATCTCGCCGTGACAGCCACCAATCCAACCACCACCCCCATAAACGGCGTTTTCAGGGCGACTTTGAGGTCAGTGCCACCTGATGACAAGGGAAGCTATTATGCCTACGTGGGTTTTGCCCTGCTCCTGGACGATAAGCTGGACGAAATAGAGGTGGAAGACCCGGGCGAAGAAGAATCGGCTAGAGGAAAAATCGGCTGGTTCGGGTGGGAAGACAACTATTTTATTTCAGCCATTGCTCCAGAGGTCCCCGCCAAGGGTTCCTTTACGGGAAAACATCTTTCATCAGGGGTGATGGAAGGAGTATTCCTGCCTGCCGCAGTTTCTCTTCCGCCATCCACCCAGGCCACAAGCGAATATCAACTTTACATCGGCCCCCGTGACCTGGGAACCCTGAAAGAATTTGGCAAAAACCTTGATCAAGCCATCAATTTCGGTTGGACGGATATCATCGCAAAACCGCTTCTTTATATTCTGCATTTTTTTTACCAGTACGTTCATAACTATGGCCTGGCCATCATCTTATTGACCATTCTTGTCAAGATTTTGTTCTGGCCGCTCACCCACAAGAGCTATAAATCCATGAAGGAAATGCAGAAACTTCAGCCCCGGATGGCCAAACTCAGGGAAAAGCATAAAGGCGATAAACAAAAACTGAACCAGGAAATGATGGCGCTTTATAAGACTTACAAGGTCAACCCCATGGGTGGATGCCTGCCCATGGTTGTTCAAATTCCGGTATTCTTTGCGCTGTTCAGGGTTCTGGGCGCCTGCATCGAGCTAAGACATGCCCCCTTTATGCTTTGGATCAATGATCTCTCGGCGCCCGATCGATTGTTTCATTTCTCATTTCAAATCCCGTTTATGACGCCGCCTTACGGGATACCGGTGTTAACACTTTTGATGGGCGGTTCAATGTTCCTCCAGCAAAAGATGGCCCCCACACCGGGAGATCCTACTCAGGCGAAAATTATGATGTTTCTCCCCGTCATTTTCACGTTTATGTTCATTAACTTCCCTTCCGGCCTTGTTCTTTACTGGTTCGTCAACAATCTCCTTTCCATAGGACAGCAATATCGAATTTATAAAAAACCGGCGTAATATTGGAGGACACTCATGGAAACCTACGAATTTGAAGGAAAAACGGATCAAGACGCCATTGAAAACGCTTGCCGACAACTGGCGCTTACCAAAGATCAGATGGATATTGTCATCCTTGAACCCGGCTCAGCCGGCATTTTCGGCCTCGTGGGAAGCAGAAAGGCTAAAATCAAAGTCACCATAAAACAGAAAGAGCCCCAATCGGTTGAAGAAGTGGCGGTTGAAGAAGTGGTGGTCGAAAAAGCTGAAGAAGTCACGGTCGCTTCGGAAGATGTGCCGCCTTCGACTGATCCGGAAACAACCGCCCCGAATACCCGGGAAGAGGAAATCGCCATTGCAAAAGAAGCCCTGGAAAATATCCTGGCCCTGATTCCCATGGAAGGGATCACCGTCACAGGGAAGCTGGAAGACGGCTCTGTAAACCTCAATATAGATGGGGATAAAACGGGTCTTCTGATTGGTCGTAAAGGCAAAACCCTTGATGCGCTTCAGTTTATCGTCAATAAGATTGTCAACAAGTCACTGGAAAAACGTTCCCGCGTGATCATAGACTCTGAAAATTACCGGCGGAGACGGCAGGAGTTCCTGGTCCAGATGGCGCTGAAGATGGGTGACAAGGCCAAGAAAATCAAACGGCCTGTGGCCACCAACCTCCTCAACCCCCACGACAGAAGAATCGTGCACCTGGCCCTCAGGGACGACAATGAACTGGGCACCAAAGGAAAGGGAGAAGGGATTCTGAAAAAAGTGGTCATTATCCCCAAAAAATACGGTTCTTCACGGGCTTCACGGGCATCCCGGGCGCAGTAACCTTTTTTAGATTCTTACAGATTCACTCTGAGGGTCTATCTCTCATATTTGCAACACGTTGCATTTGGGATCTCTCTTT
Source organism: uncultured Desulfobacteraceae bacterium (assembly GCA_964588535.1). Classification (GTDB taxonomy): domain Bacteria; phylum Desulfobacterota; class DSM-4660; order Desulfatiglandales; family Desulfatiglandaceae; genus NaphS2. The sequence continues at coordinate 21,102 of CAZPQA010000044.1, read as the reverse complement.
GAACCGCAGAATATCGAACAAGGAATAACGAATGTCGAAGGAAAACTTCATGATTCGACGTTCCTTGTTCGATATTCGATATTCGTTTTTATAAATTTCAAATATCTTTTCCTAGGCTTATGCCATCAACGCAAGATACCATTGCGGCCATCGCCACCCCTATCGGCCAAGCAGGGATCGGGATCATCAGGATCAGCGGACCTCTGTCCCTTGAAATCGCAAGAAAGGTATTTAAACCTAAGACCCCTCAATCTCTTCTAAAAAGTCACCGACTGTACATGGGATACGTTTGTGATCCCCACTCGAGGGATGTCATCGACGAAGTCCTGTTGTCCTTCATGGCTGCACCCAACAGCTATACCCGTGAAAACGTTGTTGAAATCAACTCGCACAGCGGGTATACCCTGCTGTCCAGGATACTGGCGATTCTCACGGGTCTGGGTGCCCGCATGGCCAGACCCGGAGAATTCACCCAGCGTGCATTCTTAAACGGCAGAATTGATCTTTCGCAGGCGGAAGCTGTTGTTGATCTGATGAATGCACAATCCGAGCGGGGACTGGTTCTGGCCGCGCAGCAGATCCGAGGGTCCATTAAAAGAGACACCGAGGCCTTGGGGGAAGAAGCGATTCACGTTCTCGCAAACGCAGAAGCCGCCATCGATTTCCCTGAAAACGACGTGGAACACCTTTTCAGGGATGAGGGGGCCGAATTCATAGAAAAAAACCTGGTTCAACCCATTGACAATTTAATTAATGCCCACGCTGGCCGCATATGGGTTGACGGCATCAATACCGTCATTGTGGGCCGCGTCAATTCAGGCAAATCGAGTCTGTTGAACCGCCTTCTGGATGAGCCCAAGGCCATCGTAACCGACATCCCCGGAACCACCCGGGACGTCATTGAGTCCACTTTCAATATTTCCGGCATTCCTCTTCGCATCATGGATACCGCAGGCCTCAGAGAGGTCAAAGACGAGGTGGAAAGGCTGGGCATTCATCTCACCCGGCAGAAAACCGCCGAAGCGGACCTTCTGTTGATCATCATTGACCGAAGTCGCCCACTCAATCGGGACGACAGGGGTATTCTGGCCCAATGCGAAAACAAGAAAGCCTTAGTGGTCATCAACAAAATTGATCTGCCTCCGGCCGAAGGTTACACCGAAAAGGCTGATTTTCTCAATGGCTTTACCACAGTCGAAATCTCGGCATTGACGGGCCAGGGCATTGACCGCCTTAAAAAAGCCATCAAAGATGCCATCCTTTCAGACGACGTACTTGCGGTTACGACCTCCCATGCGGTCCCGAACCTGAGACATCGGGAAGCCCTTAAAGCGGCAAGAAAATGCTTTGTAAATGCGAGCATCAAGGCGAGAAACAACGCCCCCATGGAAATCGTTGCCTTTGAGCTCAGAAGCGGCCTGGATCACTTAGGGGAAATCACGGGCCAAACCATCAATGATGAAATACTGGACAGTATTTTCAGCCAGTTCTGTCTCGGGAAATAACCGATAACAGAGAGGTACCTTTCCAATGGCAACGACAACGATCATTTTGGCCTGTATCCTGATGCCTGTCCTGCTCTACTATGAAAGCAAGGAAATTCCGAAAGGCATCCTGCCCGTTAAGACGGCCATTTCCCTTCTGTTCGTCATGGCCGCGCTAATACAACCTCGACCCATTCCGTCCTATTTTGCCTGGATGCTGCCCGGTTTGATATTCTGTCTGGGGGGGGATGTTTTTCTGGCGCTGCCGCAGAAAAAGATGTTCTTCTTGGGACTGGTGTCATTCCTTGCGGGTCATATCTTTTACGTGATCTGCTTTTTTTACACAGCACCTCCCACAGCATTGGTCTTATGGGGTGCGGTACCGGTCTCAATGGTCAGTCTGTTGATTTTCCTTCGACTCAAACCCCACCTGGGCGACATGATGATTCCGGTACTGGCCTACGTCGTCGTCATCACCATCATGGTCTGCGGTGTCTTTTCACTCCTTCTGGAATCCGGGCTCGGTCTCTCGGGCCGCATCCTCGCTTTTTGCGGGGCCCTCACTTTTTATGTATCGGACCTTTTCGTGGCCAGGGACCGCTTTGTCAAGAAAGAGCCCATCAACCGTATCCTGGGTCTCCCTCTTTATTTTGGAGGTCAATTTCTACTGGCCTTTTCCATCGGCTATCTCTGATTCAACCGGCCCGATTTTATCCCTTCCCGCTTCTCGTCGGTTGCCTTCCTATCGGCAAGGCCCGTTGCGGAATCGATGATCACCCCGTAGCTGTTTTCCGCCGCATCTATGCTCACATATCCATCCCGAACGTCCGCTTCAACCCGCTCCTCTTCCCGTTCCAGCGGATCACCGTATCCGCCGCCGCCGGCCGCGTCCATAGTCACCACATCGCCTGGTTTCAGTTGGCTGAGGCCGTAGGGATTGCCGGGTTTGCCGTTTACAAGGAACACGGCTTTCGCGCCCTCGCCACCACCGAACAGGCCTTCGGGGGCATACTGATGCCGTCCGGACTGGATGCCAAGATTCACCGGCGGCAGGGGGGCGTAGGCATCGTCGGGGATTTTCAAAACCATGCGCCTTCCCAGGCCGCCCTTCATCCGGCCGATGCCCCCTGAATCCGTCATCAGTTCCCGTTTTTCCACGATAAGGGGTGTGTCGCTTTCAAGGATTTCCACCGGGGTATTGGCACCGTTGGCGGGGAATATATAAACGTAGTTGCCGTCCCCCCGGAAACTTGCGCCCATGCCCCCGCCACGAATTCGCACCGAATGCCAGGGCCGTCCATCCCCGTGCCTGCCGTAGAGCACATTCATATTGGCAGGCGTTCCCCCGCTCCCCGCAATCACCCGGTCGGGCAACACATCCGCCATGGCCCGGTAGATGATCTCGGTTAAAAAATGACCGACCTGCATGCGGGCCGCCACGGCTGCCGGGAATTTGCAGTTGATCACGCTCCCCAGGGGTGCCTCCATGGCGATGGGCGCGGTGCAGCCGTCATTATTGGGGATATCCGGATCAAACATGCTTTTCATGGCCATGAACACATAGGCGTAGGTAAAATTGAACACCACGTTGCCGCCCCAGTCCACCTGTGGGGAAGACCCGGCCAGATCCACCATGATATCGGTTTCCTTAACGTGCACGGCAGCCTTGATGAGTAAATCATCCTTGCCTTCCATCTGCTCAACAATCCCTTCCGCCTCATATACGCCGTCAGGGATTTTCAAAATGGCTTCCCGCATGCTTTTTTCCGTACGGCTGATGATTTCATCGGCCAGATCATCCAGTCCCTCGAACCGGTACTCCTCCAGCATCTGGGAAATTTTTTCCGCACACACATGGTTAGCGGCAATCTGGCTTCGAATGTCCCCAATCACCTCGTCCGGGGTCCGCACATTCCACTTGATCATTTTCACCACGGATTCATTGAGCAAGTCCCGGTCGTAGAGTTTCACCAGGGGGATAAACAGACCGTCCTCATAAACATCATGATTGTCGGAAGAAACCCTGCCCCCGATGTCCGAATGATGAAACACGCAGGCGGTAAAGGCGACCAGTTTCCCCTTATGAAAGATGGGGCTGAACACGCACACATCGTTTAAATGACCCGCCAGTGCCCAGGGATCGTTGGTGATATAGACATCGCCTGGATGGTAGCTCTCCTCGGGTATCTGGGTCACCAGTTTCTTGATGCCGAGCGCCATGGCGCCCGACTGGCCGGGGGTGGCAAAAGACCCCTGGGCCAACTCGCGCCCTTTTCGGTCCGTAAACATGCAGGTGTAATCGTGGGCATCTCTGAGGAGGCTTGAAAACGCCGTACGTGCTACGGCACTGTCCGCTTCATCCACGATGGAAATCAGCCTTCGCCAGAGTATTTCGATGGTGATGGGATCAAATTTCTGCCCCATAGTTTCCTCCCTTTTCATCAATTCCGACCATCCAATTCAATCCACAAGAATCCGTATTTATCCACGGAGACTGACGCATCCTCGCCCACAATCACCGTGGATTCACGCTCTTCAATAATCGCAGGCCCTCGAAATTCGGCGCCACTGTTCAGTTTGTACCGGTCATACACCGTATGGGGGACGTACGTTCCGGCAATGCCGGAGTAAGCCTGTCGCTCACCTTTGACCGCATCGGACAGCTTGCATTCGCTTTTTTTAAGCTCGGGCAGCTTCAAAAGGCGCTCGGGCAAGCTGGCCCGAACCTTGAAGTTGATGAATTCCACGGCTGAATCGGGATAGGTCCGCCCGTACAGCTTTTTATAGACCTCATCAAACCGTTTGCGAATCTCTTTGGGATCAATGCGGGAAAAATCCCCTTCCGGAACAGAGACATTGGTTTCCGATCCCTGGCCCACGAACCGCATATCCACAGACCGGTCAAACCGAATCCCTTCACTTTCCCCGCCCGCTTCCAGGGTCCTGGCGCCTTCTGCTTCCATATGGGAAAAAATCTTTTCAATTTCTGCGAAGTCCGCTTCCAGAAGAGCGCTTTTGTGGCTCCGCACCAGGTCAAAGGCCCTGGGGGCCGTAAAAAACCCCAGTGCAGACCCCACCCCCGCATTGGGGGGCACAATCAATCGTTTGGCGCCCAGTTTCTTGGTGAGCCCGTAGGCATGCACCGGGCCGGCCCCGCCAAAGGCGATGACCGTCACCAGTTTGGGATTGCCCCCTTTTTCGGCGATATGGGTCTTGGCAGCGCCAGCCATGGTTTCGTTGATGAGGTCGTGAATACCCCAGACCGCCTGCACGGAAGAAACATTCAGCGGTTCAGCAACTGACCTTTCAATTCCTTTCATGGCGGCATCCTTGTCAAGCTTCATCTCACCGCCCAGAAAATAGTCCGCATCCAGGTATCCCAAGGCCAGATCCGCATCGGTGACACAGGGTAAATTTCCTCCCCTGCCGTAGCAGATGGGACCGGGTTCCGCGCCGGAGCTCTCAGGACCCACCTGAAGGGTTCCCAGTTTGCTCACGTGCGCAATACTGCCCCCTCCCGCGCCGATTTCCATAAGATCCACCACCGGCACCTGTATGGTCAGGCCGCTCCCCTTCATGAACCGCTGCACCCGCCCCACCTCAAAGGTAGGAACCACGCTGGCAACCCCCCCTTGAATAAGGCAGGATTTGGCGGTGGTTCCGCCCATGTCGAAGCAGAAAATTTCAGGGATATCAAACAGCTTTCCGTAATACTGACCGGATATGACCGCCGCGGTGGGGCCTGATTCAATGATGCGAACCGGGAACTCCGCCGCCGTCTTGATGGACGTAACACCGCCACTGGAAAGCATGATGAAGAGCTTACCCGCAGACCCCAGGGATTCCAGCCGTCTGGCCAGTTTGTACAGATATTTCCCCGTAAGCGGTTTGACATAAGCATTGGTAGCCGTGGTGCTGGTCCGCTCATACTCCCGAATCTGGGGCAGCACCTCATAGGAGATACACACGGAAACATCCGGTGCTTCCTCTAGAATAATTTTCTTGATCTTCTCTTCGTGGGAAGGATTTTCAAAGGAGTTCAGAAGGCAAACTGCGATGGATTCAACGCCCGCTTCAAGCATTCGCCGCACTACCTGCCGCGCTTCATCCGGGTCCAGGGGCTTTAACACCGTGCCGTCGCTCCGCACCCGTTCATCCACTTCAAACCGAAAGCTGCGGGGAATCAGGGGTTTGGGAAATTGGGCAAACACATCGTAGGGGGCGTAGCGGATCTCGCGACCCAGTTCCAGCACATCCTTGAAGCCCCGGGTGGTAATCAAACCGGTTATGGCGCCTTTTCGCTCGATGATGGAATTGATCACCAGAGTGGTGCCATGGATCACCTCGTCCAGACTTTTTACAAAACCGGGGACCATCTCATCCAGTTGCCGGATGCCGTATTCCACCGCATCGGACGGATCACTGGGCGTGGTCAGGCATTTGTTGATGGTGAGTTCCCCAGTCTGGTCATTCAGCAGGACAAAATCGGTAAAGGTCCCACCGATATCGCAGCCCAACCGGTATATTTTATCAGACATGCAGGTTTCCTCCAAAGGGCAACCACTGAGGGTTGCCCCTACTTTTCATTCAATGCGGCCAGTATCTTCTCGGGCGTGATGGGCAGGTCCCGAATGCGGACGCCGATGGCATCGTAAACCGCATTGCCGATGGCAGGTGCTGTTGGGACCAGTCCGGGCTCACCCACCCCTTTGGCACCGAAGGGGCCCGTTTTGTCATGGGTTTCAATACAATCAATCTCAATGGGGAAATCCAGGTCCGGTGCCGAGAGGATCTTGTAATCGAGAAAATTGGGATTTAAATTTCGGCCCTCATGGGTTTTATACTCCTCGGACAGGGCATACCCGATCCCCTGGGCCAAAGCCCCGTAAATCTGCCCCTTGATGGTCTGCTGGTTCAGCACCTGGCCCACGTCGTGGGCTGCAACCACCTTAAGGATTTCCACCTTTCCGGTTTCAAGATCCACCTCCACCACGGCCCCTTGGGCGCCGACAATGTAGGTTGAGCTCATGTTGCCACGCCCCGTCCTGGGATCCAGCATCTGGTTCGGGGGATCGTAAAAGGCTTCTTCAATGACCATTGTTCCCTGCTCCTTGTAGTGGGCGGCGCGCAGGATTTCCTCCAGGGTCACGTGAAGGTCAGGATCATCGGGTTCAGCTTTTAGAAAAATGCGATTTTCCTTCATGTCAAAATCGGAAGGATCGAAGAGGGTCTCGTAGTTCAGATCGGGAATCTCGAAATCCGGGTCTTTTCGTTTCATCTTTTTCATGCGGCTTTTAACCCGGAGCATGAAATGCTCGCTGGCCAGGTCAAAAATCTTTTTTCGGGCCTTATCCGCGGCCATGATGGCGGCGTTACATGACGTAAAAGCGCCGCGACTGGCGTGGGTCCCCACATCCCAGGGGCAGGTAGCCGTATCACCTGTTACAATTTTCACACGGTCTTGAGTGACCCCCAACGCCTCCGCCGTGGCCAGTGCCAGAGCCGAATCAAAGCCCTGTCCCATTTCCACACCACCGGACACCACGGAAACGTCTCCGAAATCATCAATCTTTAAAATCACACCGGAACCATCCGATCGGTAAACCCGACCGGAACCGCCCACATGAAACAGGGCCGCCATGCCCACGCCCCGTGCCTTTGCCGGAGTGCTGCCTACGAGGGTGGTGCATGCATTGGTGGAGCCGCGCTTCAGATCGCTCTTTCCACAGATGGACTTCCAGTCCAGCTTTTCGGCCACCGATTCCAGACATTCCTTCATACCGCAGGTGGAAATCTTGAGGCCCATGGGCGTGGTCTCATTGGGGATATTGCTGTTGATTCTTCGGAATTCAAAGGGATCAATACCGGCCGCTTCAGCCAGCTGATCCATGTTGCTTTCCATGGCCCAAGCCACCTGAGGATTGCCGTACCCCCGCATGGCCTGACAATAGGTATTGTTGGTGTAAACGATGGTCGTCTTGAACAGGACGTTGGGCACCCGGTAAATGGAAGAGGCCGGAATCATCATGACACTGGGAGTAGTGGCGCCCCAGGACGTGTAAGCGCCGTTATCCAGAACCATTCGAATGTCCCGCAACACCATTTTGCCATTGGCGTCGCACCCCTGGATAATGTGGGTTTCGGTGGGCTGACGGGGTGAAAGGGCCGTGAATTCCTCTTCACGGTTAAAAACCATCTTCACCGGCCTGCCGGTCTTGTAAGCCAGAAGGATCGAGATGAATTCATAACTGTGGGTGTCCAGACCCGTACCGAATGACCCCCCCAGAGCGGGAACGATCACCCGGGTTTTCCCACCTTTAAGACCCATGTCGCGAAGGGCCTGGTTGAAATCGTTCTGGGCCAGAAAGGGGATTTGTGTTTTGGTGCGCATGATCAGGTTGCTGGATAAATCAAACTCCGCAATGCAACCGGCGGTCCCCATACAGGACTGCTGGATTAAAGGGGTTGTGTAATGCTCCTCCACCACATAAGCGGCCTCTTCCCGGGCCCTTTCAACGTCACCGGTGGCGAATTTCCACGGCACCGGAACAATGTTGTCCGTTTTGGGCCGTCCTTTGAGATCTATTTCATGAACAATGGGGGCATCTTCCCCAAGGGCCAGGTTGGGGGAAAAAACGCCCGGGAGTTCCTCGTATTCCACCTGGATCAGGTCAATGGCTTCCGCGGCAATGTCCGGATCCGTTGCCGCAACAGCCGCCACCTCATCCCGGAACTGCCTGACCTTGTCCCGTTTCAGGGCAAAATTATCCTTGATGAATCCGATTCGAATCTCAGGTGTATTATAACCGGTAATGACCGCGCGAACTCCCGGCAATTTCTCAGCCCTGGACGTATCGATATGTTTGATTCTGGCGTGGGCATGATCACTGAATTTGATTTTGCCGTACAGCATGCCGGGAAGCGTCATATCATGGATATACATGGCCTTTCCGGCCGCTTTGTCCGGCGCATCGGGTCTGGGGACGTCGGCGCCGATAAAACTAAACTGGGTCATGTTTGTACTCTCCTCACCCTCTTTTCTATTTAAGTGTCGCCTGCTTGATGGATTCAACAATCTGCACATACCCGGTGCAACGGCAGAGATTTCCGGAAATTCCCTTTCGAATCTCTTCTTCCGTGGGATGGGCGTTTCGCTTCAACATGGCTTTGGTACTCATGATCATACCGGGGGTGCAAAATCCGCATTGAATGCCGCCGTTTTCAACAAACGCCGTCTGTATGGGATCCAATTGATTTCCCTCACCCACAAGGCCCTCAATGGTGGTAACGGTTTTTCCATCAACCTCAAAGGCGGGGTAGAGACATGAATTGACACTTTCCCCGTCCACCAGGACCGTACAGGCGCCGCATTCCCCCTGGCCGCATCCTTCCTTAGTCCCGGTAAACTCAAACGTATCCCGCAGAACATTTGAAAGCATTTTGTGGCTCATCACTTCCGCCTCCACGGCCTGCCCATTCAAATTGAAGCGGACCAGTTTTCGAAGTGGGGAATCGTAGAGCCCGGCAGTGGGTTTGGATGATTGCGGATTGCGGATTGCGGATTGCGGATTGCTTTTATCTTCAGGGGATTCCTGACCTGCCCGCTCGATGGCCTGCTCCAATGCCCGTTTCACCATGACGCCGGTAATGGTCCTGCGATAATTTTCAGTGGATCGCACATCGGTGATGGGGGTCACTTCCCCGGCTGCCTTATCCTGGATTTCCAACAGCAGGTCCGGGGTGATCTCTTTTCCTTCCATAAACGCTTCCACACCCTGAAGCTCCATAGGTACCGGCCCCACGGCCCCGGCCGCAACACGGCACTTTTTACAAACCCCGTCCTCCATCTGTATATATACGGCAACATTGGCAACGGCAATATCCTGGGTCACCCGGCCGGATTTCAGAAACGCCATACCGGTATGCACGGGCATCTCAGGAATCACAATGGCTGTCAGCACCTCATCAGGTTGCATGCAGTGCTGTCCCGGACCCTGAAAAAAATCCGAAATGGGCACTTCCCTTTCACCATAGGGACCCGCAACGGTCAACACCGCCTCCATCACCATCAATGGCGGGGCGCCGTCAGCCGAAGGGGCAGCGTTACACAAGTTCCCCCCCACGGTGGCCATATTCCGAATCTGGGGATTGGCCACCATGGGTGCCACCTCCGCCAAAGCAGAACAGTGGCTTGCCACAAGGGGATCCGTTTCAATCTCCCGCCACAGGGTCATACTGCCGAGCTGCAAGGAATTGCCGGTTTTCTTGATCCCGCTCAATTCCCCAATCCATCGAAGGGAAATCAGGGCATCGGGCTGCCAGATTTTCTGTTTGACCCGTATCATGGCATCGGTGCCACCCGCCACATATCGGGCCCGTCCTTCGTATTTTTCCATCAACCCGAAGGCCTCATCGAGGCTTTGGGGCTGATAATATTCGTAACGTTTCATCCATTCTCTCCGTCAGCTGTTTTTCTCACATTCCGCATTCCGAAATCCGCAATCCGAAATCCTATTCTTCCCGGTTATCAAACACCCGCTTGCTTTTTCTCTCCGATCTCGGCAGGATGCCGTACGCCACCATTTCCACCCCGACGCTCACCATGATCTGCTTTTTGACTTCCCGGGAAATCCGGTTTTCCAAATTCTCAAACTGAGTTGCGTCAACCCCCTGGGCCGCCTCAACTTTGATGCGCATATGATCCCGCCCGTCTTCCTTTCGATCCACAATAATCTGATATTCACTACCGATCCCTTCAATGCCGCTCAACACGTGATCCACCTGGCCGGGATAGATATTGACGGCCCTGAAAATGATCATATCGTCGGAGCGCCCCAGCAATCGGTCATGCCTGGGCAGAACGGAGCCGCAGGGGCAGGTCCCCGGAATGATCCGGGTGAGATCCCGGGTGCGATAACGGATGAGGGGCACGGCCTCCTTGCCGAGTGTGGTCACGACCATTTCACCGATTTCACCTTCGGGAGAAGGTTCCAGGGTATCGGGGTCCAGGATTTCCAGGATATAGTAGTCCGCCCAATAATGAATCCCGGTGTGGTAGGAACAATCCAGCCCCGTACCCGGACCATAAAGTTCCGTCATGCCGGGGATGTCAAACATATGCTCCACGCCCAGAAGGGCCTGGATCCGGTCCCGCATGGCATCGCTGGCTCGCTCGGAACCGAAAATCATCTTCTTCAAACTTATTTGATTCCTGAGGCCACGACGGTGGATTTCTTCGGCCATCAACAGGCCCATGGAAGCTGTACAGCACATGACGGTGCTTTGAAAATCCACCAGGAACTGGCACTGCATGTCCAGGTTTCCGGGTCCCACCGGAATGGCCATGGCGCCAAAGGCCTCACAGCCCAGTTGAAAGCTGATGCCGGCGGTCCATATGCCGTATCCCACGGCAATCTGGACCCGGTCTTCAGGAGATAGCCCCGCCATTTCATAACACCGGGCAAAAAAATGGGTCCAGTCGTCAATATCTTTCTGGGTATAACAGAGTACTTTTCTTTTTCCGGTGGTGCCCGAAGATGCATGCATGCGAACAACCTGGTCAAACGGAACCGAGAGCAATGGGAAGGGATAGCCCTCCTTCAGATCATTTGCCATGGTAAAGGGGAGATGGTGCAGGTCATCCAGGGAACGGATGTCCTCCGGATGGACCCCTGCTTCATGGAGCCTGGCTCTGTAAACCGGGGAACCTTCGATCGCATGACGGACGGTCCACTGGAGCCCCTTCAACTGGTGGGCTTTCAATTCTTCTGCTGTCTTGATGTGGGGCATAAAGGTTTTGGTCATGTTTCGCCTACCTCAATGGGGTTTGGGCTAAAGAATGATGATTACCGGGCCATTTCCGGGATAAAAAGAACGATATCGGGAAAAATGATCAGAATGATAATGCACACAATACAGGCAATCAGGAAGAAGCTGACGCTCTTGAACATGGTGCTCAACTCAATATCCGGTGCCAGGGCTTTGACCACATAGATGTTCACGCCCACCGGCGGCGTGATGGCCCCCATGGTGGTCACCATGGTGAGAATGATGGCATACCAGATGGGATCAAACCCCAGGGCCATTCCCAACGGAAAAAAAATCGGGATGGTCAGGACCAGAAAACCCAAAGAGTCCACAAAGCACCCGCCGATGAGATAAATCAGCAGGATGAATGTAAGGATCACGTAGGGGGAAACCGGCAGGGAAGAAGCAAACTCGGCGATGGCAAAGGGGAGGCGGGTTACGGCCAGAAAGCGGCCGAAAATAATGGCGCCGGTCACCAGAAAAAAAACCATGCTTGAAATTTTCAGCGATTCGGTAACAGAGTTGATGAATCCTTTCCAGGTCAACCTTCCCGTGGCAATGGTTACCACCAGGGCAAAGAAAACACCCACAGCGCCGGCTTCCGTGGGGGTAAAGAAACCCGCATAGAGGCCACCGATAACAAGCACAAAAATAATGACCGCTTCGATCACCCCCAGAAGGGAAACAAGCTTTTCCTTGAAGCTTGCCTTGGGCCCTGCCGGGCCGAATTCCGGATTAATTCGACACAGCACAACAATGGTGAGCATAAACAGGATGCCCAGCAGCACCGCAGGCAGAATGCCCGCCAGAAACAGTTTTATGATGGACTGTTCCGTCTGAAGACCGATAACGATGAGCACAACGCTGGGGGGCATAATCGTCCCCAGGGTTCCGCCGGTTACAACGGTCCCGGAACTCAACCTGGGATCATAATTGAATTTCTGCATCTGCGGCAGTGCCACCTTGCCCATGGTAGCGGCGGTAGCCGTATTCGAACCACAGATGGCCGCAAACAGCTCGTCCGCCCCGATGGTGGCGATGGCCAGGCCACCTCTCCAATGGCCGAACCATTTGTAGGCGGCATTGTACAACCGCTCTGCGATACCCGCGTTAAATGCCAGATATCCCAAAAAAATAAACAGCGGGATCACCGTCAGACCGTACTTGGAGAAGGTACCCCAGATATCGGCCCCTACCATGTTGATGGCGGCATTGAAAGATACCACATACCAGAACCCGGCAAAGCCCACAATGGCCATGGCAAAGCCCACCGGCATACCCAGAAAAAACAGCACGGCAATGAGGACGAGAATACCGATAACCCCGATCAAAGTCAGGCTCATTGGTTATCCTCCGTCCCGGGAATCAGGGTTTTAAGAAACTCAACGAAAAAAACCAGGGCCAGCGCGCCGCATCCCACTGCCACCGCATAGGTAAAGGGATAATAGATAATCTGAAGCGTTTCCGTAACTTCCCCGGTCTCAGAGAGGTTCGCCGCATATTTGGAAATCTGCCAGGTGGCCAGCACAAAAAACCCGGTGCAGATAAGGGCGTTAACAGCATTTAAAATATTCTGGACCTTTTTTGAAAACCCCAACACGACGATGTCCACGGCAATGTAACCCTTCTTGATTTGCGTATAGCCCATGGCAAAGGCCGTAATGACGGCACCAAAGTAACCCATCAGTTCAAAGGTACCGGCAACGGGAATCCATACCAGACGCAGGAAAACATTGGCGCAGGTCAGCGCAATCATGGCCACCAGAAACAATCCGGCAATCCCCATGAGAACCAGATTTATATAGTGATTTATCCGATCCAGAATCAACATACCGATTTCTCCAGTAGGGGCGCCCAGTTCAAAACTGGGCCCAAACATTAAACTGGGCGCCACTACAGTTCGGTTTTCAGGGCTATTTCCCTTCGTACTTTTTGGCAATGGATCGAATGTCGTTCACAATGGCCTGGGCCGGAAGGCCTTTGGCGGCATTGCTTTTGATCCACTTGGCAGTGATGGGCGTAAGGAGGCCGTCCCATTTGGCTTTCTGCGCCCCCGACAGGTCAAAAACCGTCACACCCTGGGTCTTAACGGACCAGGCCATGGCATCTTTCACATGCTGATCCATATAGGTACCGGTCCATTTTGCCTGCTCGACAACCAGGTCATCGAAAACCTTCTGAACATCCTTGGGCAGTGAATTCCATTTGTCCATGTTCATGATCACGGCAAAGGGATAAACAGGGGTCTGAGTCATGGTGACATATTTGCACAGTTCAGCAAATTTGAAATCTTTCATGACTTCCAGGGAAGAAAACAGACCCTTCACCACACCCTTTTGAAGGGCTTCGGGCGTTTCCGGCATGGGCATTCCCACGCGGGTGGCGCCCCAGGCTTTAAGGATCTGGGCCGCGCCGCCGGAGGCACGAATGGGCACGCCTTTCAGTTCCCCAAGATTCTTGATGGGAATTTTGCTCATAATATTGGAAGGCGCCGTGGTAAACATGGTGAGCACTTTCACCTTTTTGAACCCTTTGGGCTGATATTTTTTATAAAGATCCAACAGGGTCAGACTGGCCACTTCCGAATTGGGAAGGCCCAGGGGAAGGGCCGTGGCGTTCGTGATGGTAAAACGGCCCGGCTGATAAGCCATGCAGATGCAGCCGATATCCGCCACACCGTTTATGACACCATCCATCATGGCTTTGGCTTTCAGAAGCGTTCCACCGGGGAAGGTCTGAACGGCAACCTTTCCATTGGTCCGTTTTTCCACTTCCTTTTTCCACCGTTCCATCTGTACACAGGGGAAGGTGGGTGCGGGGGGGAAGTTAGCGTAGGTGAGTTTAATGGGCGCCGCCTGAGCCGTTGCAGGCACCCAGGAGATGGTAAACATTGCGGCTAAAAAAATTCCGGCCAATACAAATCCCACTTTTCGTTTCATAATTCAGACCTCCTCTAAAAAGGGTTTCATAGCTATGAAGCAGCGTTTGCCGTGGACAAAAAGGTAGTTTCACCTCCTTTCACTGTAACTAAGCTGTTAGCGATTAGCCAGCAGCCTAAAATATATTCGGTTCCACATACTCGCCGAAAACCTCCCTGAAAATATCGGCCATTTCGCCTACCGTAGCGTAGTTTTTACAGCATTCCACCAGATAAGGCATTACATTTTTCTTCTCCCGGGCCGCTTTTTCAAGGGCTTTCAGAGACGTGTTGACCGCCGCCCCGTCCCGATCGCGTTTCAGTTCTTTCAACCTTTTGATCTGTAGCTGCGCCCATTCATCATTGTATTCATGGAGTTCCACTTCCATGTCAACACCTTCGGTGTATTCGTTGACCCCCACCTTGGTAATTTCACCCGTCTGCAGCTTCTTTTCGTACTCATAGGCCTGGCGTGCCACTTCGCTCTGCACATACCCGCTGGAAACCGCCTCCACCATGCCCCCCACCTTATCCACTTTTTCCATTTCCTCAAGGATTCTGGTTTCCATCTCTTTGGTGAGAGTCTCCACGAAATAGCTTCCGGCCAGGGGGTCCACCGTATCCCTTAATCCGATTTCGTCCATGAGGATCTGGAAGGTCCTCAAAGACAATAATGCCGCCCGCTCCGTGGGGATGGTATAGGCCTCATCAAATGAGCAGAGGGCTGTTGTCTGTGCGCCGGACAGGGCCGCCGCCAGTGCATAATAGGCCCCCCGCATGATATTGTTTTCCGGCTGTTGCTTGGTCATGCCGGACCCGCCACCGCCGAAAATCCCCCGAAGGAAAAGGGCTTTCTTGTTCTGAACATCGTATCTTTCACGCAGGAGTTTGGCCCACAACTTCCGGGCCGCCCTGAACTTGGCCACCGTCTCCCAGAGGTTTCCGTAGATGTTGAGATTGAAGGAAAACCGCGCCACAAAATCTTCCGCTTTGTACCCGCGTGCAATGACATTATCCATGTAGGCAAAGGCAATCATGAACGCATAGGAAATCTCCTGGACAGGCGTACAACCCGACTCCCGGATGTGGTAACCGCAGATGGAAACGGGGTTGCACCGGGGAAGCTCCTTCATGGCGTACTCAATGGTGTCCCCAATGAGCCGGACAGCCGGTTCCACCGGATAGATCCAGGCCCCGCGCCCCACGATCTCCTTTAAGATATCGTTCTGGGGAGTGGCGGAAATCTCGGTTTTCTTGTACCCGAATTTTTCAGCCATGGCCTGATACATGGCCAGCATGATGGAGGCCACGGCATTGATGGTAAGCCCCGTACCGATGCGATTGAGCTGGATGTCCTTAAAAGCAATCTCAAAATCCCTCAGGGAATCAATGGCCATTCCCACACGGCCCACTTCCCCTTCCGCCATTTCATTATCAGAATCATATCCCATCTGGGTAGGAAGGTCAAAAGCCACATTCAGCCCGTTCTGCCCATGGGAGATCATCAACTTGAACCGCTCATTGGTCTCCTCAGGGGTTCCAAAACCCGTGTACTGACGGGTCGTCCAGCTCCGGCTTCGATACCCTTTTGGATGTATACTGCGGGTAAAGGGGAACTCTCCCGTATCCCCCAGATCTGTTTCATAATCGAAACCCACCCGTTCAAGGTCCTTCGGCGTATAGCTGGGTTTAACCTCGATGCCCGACTGCAGAAGAACTTTCTGGATGGCGTCTTTCTCGTCCTTGGTGTACGTTGCAACTCCCATGTCGTCCCCTTTCCGTTCAGTTCTGTGCGTTTTCTTCTATAAACGAAACGATCTCCTCAAAAAGCGCACCGCCCGGAAATACCCCGTCCACGCCGATCTCATTTAAGACCGGGATATCCCTGTTGGGAATGACACCCCCCACCAACAGCAGCTTGTCTTCAATATCCTCCTCCCGGATAAGACCCGCCAACTTGGTGCAAATGGGGATATGGGCGCCGGACATAATGGACAGGCCGATCACATCCACATCCTCCTGGAGGGCCTGGTTCACGATACTCTTAACGGTCTGATGCAACCCGGTGTAGATGACCTCCATTCCCGCTTCCTTCATGGCAAGGGCAACCACCTTGGCCCCTCGGTCATGGCCATCCAGACCCGGCTTGGCCAACAACACCCGAATTTTTCTTTTTACCATAAGACTTACACTCCTTAGCTTGCCCTCGTTTTTGAATTATCAGGCGCCTTGGCGAGCTCCATGGCAAATTCCCGCAGCACAATATCCTGGCCGCGCAGAATGTGTTCCCTCACCAGTTGCTCCACACGATCCGCCTGTCTTTCCCGGATGGCAGCCATCATCAGCCGATGATCCTTATTGCTGATCCGGGCCATTTCTTCAATTTTAAGGATAACCTGCCTGAAACGGAATATCTGGACCCGGATATCGTTGATCATTTTCACCAGTTTAGGACTCCGACTCAGTCCGTAGAGAAGATCGTGGAAATCGGTATTGATGCCTGGCAGTTCATCCACCTGGCCGCGATCCAGACAGGCCTCGTAATCCGCCAGTTTTTCCTCCAGAGGGGCCAATTCTCCTTCCTGATGGCGGATCGTTGCCAATCGGGCCGCATAGCTTTCCAATACACTTCGAATACCGAAGGCCTCCTCGATATCCGTACGGGTCAGGCCGATGACGTAAAAGCCCCCCTTCGGGTCTTGCCGAAGCAACCCTTCCCGCTCCAGTTTGTGCATGGCTTCTCGAACGGGTGTCCGGCTTATGCCGAGGGCTTTCGCAAAGCGGGTTTCCACCACACGGCTTTCAGGGACAAGGGATCCATCAATAATGGCCTCTTTCAGATTTTCATAAACAGACTGTCCCAGGGACCTTCTTTCCGGCAGCGCCGTGAAGGCCTTCAAGTCTGCCTCATCCTGATGAGCAACACCCCTCACAACACGGTACCTCCATTCCAAGCCACAATCAACAATCCGAAATCCGCAATTCTAAAGTCCCACCCACTTGGCAATGTTGGGCTGCAAAATTTCGTGGGTTCCCCCCCCGTAGAGCAGAAAACGATTGTCCCGGTAGTATCTTTGGGCCGAATATTCCATTGAATAGGCGTAGGCACCTAAAATTCGCGTCGCCTGATCGCCGGCCCGGGTGGCGGCTTCCGTGGCGAAGTACTTTGCCATGGAGGCTTCTTTCAGTGCCTCTTGTTTCTCATCAATCATACGGGAGGCCTTATAGGTCAACAGCTTGGAGGCTTCCAGATCCACCGCCATATTGGCCACCTTGGCCTGAATGAGCTGGTAATTGCTGATGGTATGTCCGAACTGGGCCCTTTCATGGGCATACTGAATCGAATCATCCATGGCGGCACGCTGGAGCCCCACGGCAAGCGCCGCCGTCATGGTTCGAATTTCAGCCAGAATGGACAGGAGGTTGCTCAACCCCCTACCTTCAGCCCCCAGCATATGGGTATGAGGGACAATGCAATCCTTAAAGGCGACCTCGGAGATGGGGGTGCTGCGGGTTCCCAACAAATCAAAGGGTTTGCTGCAGGAAAAACCGGGCGTGTCACGGGGCACGAAGAAAAAGTTGAGACCCCTGAATTTCTTTGCAGGGTCCGTCTGCATCAGCACCGTAAAAAAATCCGCCACCGGTCCGTTGGTAACCCAGGTTTTCATGCCGTTTAAAAGGTAGCCGTCATCGGTCTTCTGGGCCAGGGTGCTGACATTCCCCAGGTCGGAACCGGCCTCAGGCTCCGTAAGGCAGAAGCACGCCACCTTCTCACCCTTCATGGCCGGCAGAAAATACTGCTCCCGCATTTCATCGGTTCCGTGGTGAAACAGGAAATTGGTGCCCATGAGGCACTGCATGGCCGTGATGGCCGCCAGGCTCATGAGTCCACGGGCCAATTCTTCGCAGGTAATGCAGAAAAGCGTGGTATTGCCACCAGCGCCCCCCTGATCAGCGGGATATCTGAGACCAAATACATCCATCTTGGCCATTTCCTGGAACATGGCCCTGGGAAATTCACCCGATTCATCAATCTCCTTGGCCTGCGGAATCAATTCATTGTCCACGAACATGGCCATGCTTTTTCTGATGGTTGTTTCGGCGTTCGACCTAAGCATTCATTCCTCCCTCAATTGTAAGCTCAAAGCAGAGAAGCTCAAAGCTCAAAGCCACCCTTTCACCTTTGACCTTTCACCTTTCAGTTCTCCAACTGTCGAATCATTTCAGGCACCAGCGCATGCAGATCCCCCACAATACCCCAGTCGGCCACCTGAAAAATCGGCGCCCTTGCATCCCGGTTTATGGCCACAATATACCGGGCATTGGCAATCCCCGCCCGATGCTGAATGGCCCCGGATATGCCACAGGCAATGTAAAGCTCGGGCCTGACCGATTGCCCGGTCTGACCCACCTGTCGATCTGCGGGAATCCAGCCCTCTTCCACTGCAACACGGGTACCGGCCACTTCGCCCCCCAGAACGTCAGCGAGATTTTCCAGGACCTTGAATCCGTCAGAATCGCCGACACCCCTGCCACCGGCAACAATAATTTTCGCCTTGCCCAAATCCCCTGTTTTTTTGGCCTCCCTGACAATTTCAAGGACTTTCGTCTTAATGTCCTGTTCGGTCATGGAAAGGGTTTCCCGAATGATATCTCCCCTTTTTTCAGGTTGTTCCTTTCGCTCCATGACACCGGGGCGAACCGTTGCCATCTGGGGGCGGGAATATCGATTGGCAATGGTGGCCATAATATTGCCGCCAAAGGCGGGTCGGGTCTGCAGAAGGATCTTTTCATCCGGATCAATGGTCAGTTCGGTACAGTCCGCTGTCAAACCCACCGCCACCCGGCGCGACACCCTCGGCGCCAGGTCTCTGCCGATATGGGTGGCCCCCATCAACAAAATGTTGGGATTAAAACGTCGGATCAACTGCTCAAAGGCCATGGTATAGGCCATGGCCCGGTATTGCGCCAGGCAAGAATCTTCAACCAGATATACATGATCGGCCCCATATTGGATCAGCGTTTCAGCGAGAGGTTCCACCCCATCGCCCATGAGAATCGCCGACACATCCTGGTTGAGGGTTCCCGCCAGTTCGCAGGCTTTCCCCAAAAGCTCCAGGGAGACCGAATGCAACTCCCCCAACTCCCCCCCCCGCTGTTCGGCAAACACCCAGACCCCTTGTTTGTCACTGAAATCCGGGATCTCCCTGGGTTTGGCATCGGTCAAAATGGCTTTCGGTTTACAGGACTCGATACATGCCCCGCAGGATGTGCACCGGTCCAGGATATGGGCTTTTCCGTCCCTCATCTCAACACCCTCATAGGGACACGCCTTTAGGCAGCGTTTGCAGCCGTTGCAAAGTTCAGCGTCAATCCACACCGTCATATTTTATCTCCTTAAACCAGCGCTACAGGATTCGATTCTCACGAAGCTTCCCCAGCAGGGCGCTGATGCTATCACCGGCAGCCCCTTCCAGTATTTCCCCCTGCCGTTTGAATTTGGGCGCAAAGGTTTTGATCACATGGGTCAGGGATCCTTCCAGACCGATTTCGTTGGTTTTACAACCGATATCCGCCGCATTCCAGACTTCTATGGATGCTTTTTCCCCGCACGCCGCAATCAAACGGCCGACCACGGCATAACGGGGGACGTTCAACTCCCCGATCACTGTCAACAGCGCCGGCACAGGTGTTTCGATTCGTTCGAAGCCATCTTCCAGACGTCTTCGGACTACCAGGCGCTCTTTGGTAATCTCATCAATGCCGAACACATAACTCACATGTGGAATGTTCAGATGATCGGCCACCTGGGGCCCGATCTGGGCCGTGTCACCGTCAATGGCCTGCCTTCCGCAAATGATCAGGTCGTAATCGCCGATTCTTTCCATTGCCCTTCCCAGGGTCAACGACGTGGCCCAGGTATCCGCCCCGGCAAAGGCACTATCCGACAGGAGTATCCCCCTGTCCGCACCCATGCCCATGGCCTCGGTAACCACGTCAATGGCCTGGGGCGGCCCCATGGATACCGCTGTTACGCTGCCGCCCATCGATTCTTTTAAGCTGACCGCTGCCTCCAGGGCATGCCGATCGTCCGGGTTCATAATACTGTCTATCCCTTCCCGAATCAGATTCCCCGTCTTGGGATCCAGTTTGATTTCCGTGGTATCGGGAACCTGTTTGACCAACACGATGATGTTCATAATGGGCACTCCATTGTTGATGATGAGATTTTACAGCAGATGCATGGACAGGGTTCAAACCACAACCCGGCGGCCGAAATTAATCGCTAATTCTGAAGACCATAGACTGCAATGTGTACTGTATACAGTGCTGGCTGTCAAGGGGTTTTTTGAAAACCTGGAAACCTTTTTTCCTGTACCCTCAAGGTTTATGGCGCCATCCTCAAGAAATCCATGGCCCCTCAAAATTCGAATTTTGGTTGTTAAGTTTTCAGTTGATACGGCGACAGCATTTTCCTATTATGGTGATCACACAGAATTTTGAAACCTGCACCTCTAAACCACACCATTTTTTCATCGGGGGGAAGATTAAGGATGCTTAAACAGATTGATCTCAATTCGGATGTGGGGGAAAGCTTTGGCGCCTACAGAATCGGCCTTGACGAGGCGGTGATTCCCCTCATCAGTTCAGCCAATATCGCATGCGGATTCCACGCGGGGGATCCATTGGTCATGGCGCAAACGGTCTCTCTGGCAGCGGAAAACGGCGTGGGACTCGGCGCCCATCCTGGCCTGCCGGATCTCCTAGGGTTCGGCCGAAGGGTCATGGATGTAAGCCTTGAAGAAATTCGACACTATGTGACCTACCAGGTGGGAGCGCTTCAGGCCTTTGCCACACAAAGGGGATTGCCCCTTCAACATGTAAAACCCCACG
>CAZPQA010000043.1:0-25927 GCA_964588535.1 uncultured Desulfobacteraceae bacterium | reverse complement strand
AAGGAATTGAGCTTCATTTTCCTTAGTTCTTCAGGCTTGTTGATATTGGAAAAAGATTTGAGTTCCGGGTCAAACCGTCGCATCTCATGCTCTTCCACATACCGGACGGATACAGACTGAAACAGCTGAATGGTCTGATATACACCATCATGAATCAATTGTTCGATTTCGGGCAGGCAGTTTTGGGTGTAAAGGGCATGGAGCGCTTCAAATTTCCCGGAAAAGGTTGGCACCACCACATCAAAGCCCTGACGACCACTCACCAGATATCGAATCAAATCAGAATTGAGGAAAGGCATATCGCACGCAACAAAAAAGCCGGCGTTTTTTGAAATGACATTCAAGCCTGTAAAAATTCCTCCCAGAGGACCAAGCCCTTTAATTTTGTCCTCAAACATGGGCAGGTTCAAGAATGCGTAGTCATCAGGGGTATTGGTGATGACCACAATGGAAGGAAACAGGGTTTCCATAACCCGCAGCACCCTTTTGATGAGGGGAATACCGTTGATATTGACCAGGGCTTTGTTCTTTCCGTAACGGCTGCTCTTCCCTCCCGCGAGAATAACCCCTGAAACACCCTCTATAAACCCGTCGTCCATATCAATATCCTTTGATTTTGATTGACATCCGCCCACAAAATGATATGGTGAGTTGCTTTTTCAAGCTGTGTGGGCGTTGTCAAAAATAAAAACGGCCACACGCATAAAATCCAGATCAGGCTTTGCTGCCCGGAAAGGAGCATTTTGAGTCGAAACGATTTAATTCAATTGGAGGGCGTCATCGCCAAAGTCCTTGGCGGTGGTACCATGGAAATTGAATGCAAAAATGACATCACGGTGAGAGGTGTTCTTTCAGGTAGAATGAAAAAACACCGGATCAAGGTGATGGTTGGCGACCGTGTTCAGGTCAGCGTATCTCCCTATGATACAACCCATGGCTTGATTACCTACCGCTTTTAGGCCTTCACCCGGCCCGCATCAATCAATCCCTTTCACAGATTTCCACCAGGACACCGTTGGTTTCTTTGGGATGGATGAATGCGATTTTTGCACCCCCGGCGCCGTGGCGCGGTGTCTGATCGATCAACCGAACGCCTTTTTCCTTGAGTTCCGCAAGACACTGGTTGATATCATCCACGCGAAAGGCCATATGTTGGATTCCTTCGCCCCGTTTTTCGATATATTTTGCCACCGGTCCATCGGGTTCTACAGACTCCAGCAATTCCACCTCGCTATCCGTGATGGGGATAAACGCCACATTCACCTTCTGTTCCGCCACCGTTTCAATATCCTCAATATGAAGCCCCAGCACATCCGTGTAGAATTTACCGGCCTGTTCAATACTTTTAACGGCAATGCCAATGTGATCGATGTTTTTGATGTTCATATTGTTTCCTCCCTTTGTTTCCTCTCTGATGATCCTGTTGAAAAAATGTGTCCCCAAAGTGCACCTTATTGATCGAACTTTTCCAATAAGGCCTTGCCTTTGGGTTTTGAGGTCATTATTATATCGCTCACGGTACTGAATTGAAAGAAAGAAATCTTGTAACCCCGAAAGGATGATGATGAAAACCAAAACAATTGTTCGCAACCTAACCCTTCTTGCTTTATCCGTGCTGTTTTTATTGAGCCCTGTATCCGGTTTTTCCGAGGAACCCCAAAAACTGGCAGTCCTCCCCTTCACCATGAATTCCGACCGCGACCTCAATTTTCTTCGGGAAGGCATCATGGATATGCTCAGTTCCAGGCTCGCCTGGAAAGACAAGCTGGAAATCATTGAAAAGGGTGTGGTCAAAAAGGAATTCGCCGCCGTGCCGGGACCCATGAATGAAGCGAAAGCGCTGACCATCGGCAAGGCACTAGGCGCGGATTATGTTATTTTCGGAAGCCTCACCGTATTCGGGGAAAGCGTCAGTCTGGATGCCAAGATTCTGGATGTGAAAAAATCGGAAGTCCTGATCACCGCCTACGACCAGTCAAAGGGCATGGACGGGGTCATTCCCACGATTAACCAGTTTGCGGAAAACATCAACGCGAAAATCATGGGAAAGGATATCCCCTACAAGGAACAGAGACCCGGTGAGTTTGCTCAAACTGCGCGCGACGGGGGAGCGCTGATCAACGTTGGCAAAGACGCGGAAGGCTCGTACAAAAAACCGTCGTTCGTTAAACGGTATAAACTTGAAATCAGGGGCCTGGACGTGGGGGACCTGGACGGTGACGGTAAAACCGAACTGGTTTTCATTGATAAAACAACCGTTTATGTTTACAAATGGCAGAAAAAAGGCCCTTATCTTTTCAAAACCATTGAAGGGACCTGGTCCCCCAATTACATCTACGTGACGGTGGCGGATCTCGACGGAAATGGCAAGGCTGAGATCTACGTCTGTAATTTGACTGCAACCAATGCCGGTTCCTTTGTCCTGGAATGGGACGGAGGTAAATTCAAACAAATCATCCACGGCCAGACATGGCTCATTCGCGTGGTGGACCTGCCGGGAAAAGGAAAGGGGGTCCTGGGCCAGAGACGGAACGCCGAGGGGAATTATATTGGCGGCGTTCACCGGTTGAAACGCCAGGGAGATGAACTGGTTTCAGTGGAGGCGCTCAACCTTCCCCGGTTCAGCAACGTGTTCAACTTTGCGCAGTCTGATCTTTCCGGAAAAGGATCTGTTTTCACCACGCTCCTCGGTCCCTGGGAACACCTGCAGGTATACAACCCGGCCGGTGAACGGTTATGGAAAAGCGATGATTTTTTTGGTGGAAGCCTCTGCTATATGGAATGGATGGATCCAAGTTCATCGGCAAACGATGAGGCCCAAACGGCCGTAAGGGTTTTTATTTCGTCCCCTATCTTCACCTACGATATCAACAAAGACGGAAAAAAAGAAGTGGTCATCTGTAAAAACGATTCCAAAGCCGCTAGGTTGTTTACCGATTTCCGGTGGTTCGGCAGCGGACGGGTTCATTTCATGGACTGGGATGAAGCCGGTCTCGTTTCCCGGTGGACCAGCCAGAAGCTTTCCGGAACGGTTGTGGGATACCAGGTGGCGGATGTGGACAACGACGGCTTAAAGGAACTGGTGGTCGCCAATGTCACCAGCGAAAGTTATTTTATCGGACTCCCCAAAAGCAGGCTGGTGGTATATGATCTCGAGTGAAGTCACGCAGTCAACCGCTGCTTGACTTCTTCCAGACCCTGCTCCAGCCGGAACAATCGCGCATCGTTTCTGGCCAGCTCTTCTTTGGTTGCGGCTGTCAGGAAAAAGCGGTCTATCCGCTCGTTGTTTGCATCCAGACGATTAACCAGGTCCGAATGCATGTGATCGATTCTTTTATTTGTATCATCAATTCGTGAAGTCGGTTCGGATCGTACTTCATCAATCCTTTTATGTCCTTCAAGGATATCCGCAACAACACCGCCATTGCCTACAAAAAAACCCCTTCCCCAAAAATAAGGGGAAGGGGCAGGATTAAACGGTTATGCTCTCGCGTGGGGCGAGGGCAAAAAACCCAAAATACGACTTAGAACGTGATCTGGAACTGCACGCCATAGATGGCATAGCTTCCTAAATCAGTCTCATCGTTACCCTCGAGCTGAAATTTACCATCGTCATACCACATGAGTTCAGGTCGAACCCTGAAGCCCTTGGCCAGATCGATGGGAACACTGATGCCCCACATTGTAGAGCTTGTATCAATGTTGCCCTGGTAGGAAACAGTCGAAGTCTGAATACCAATATCCACCTTACTTTTCATCTGACTGAATATTAAGTGCGGTGTAACCGGTCCGAACTTGTAGGAAGCATCAAACCAGTAGCCATAGGTGGTAGCATTACTGGTTGAGCCATCTGTATTCATCAGTGCCGTGGACCAGAGGGCTGGTGCGGAAGTTCCGATCAGACCCCGTGTGTTGCCCCAGTTTCGACCCCAGTTACCTTCCGCTGAAATACTGAAGCCACCAAAACCGGCTTTGACGCCAAGGGTTCCGATGTAGGTATCGACGGAGTCGTCAAAGTTCCCGGCGGGAAATGGGCTAGCCGCAGTCGAAATCTTATCCACGGTCCTCTTCTGGTACAGAAAACCGGGATAGAGGCTGACGGGACCGAAATACAGAGGAACGGCGATATCAATCCGGGGAAGTTTGGTGTTGGTCTGGTAAGGAAGATTAGTATAAAAATCCCAGGGGAAATATTTGGCATAAGAATCTTTTATAACTCGAGCGGAACCGTTGGGATCCACTAACGCCAGAGCCACACGACCTACTTTTCCAAACTTGAAGGTTCCCCTCACCTGCGCAAAACGGCCGCTGTAGAAATTACCATAACCCACGCCGATGATGTTGAGCGACCCGGAATTGGTACCAATCATCTGGGAAGGATTCAGGGGCGAAAAGGGGGTGGTGCTTTTACCGGCCATAATCTGGAAATTGGGGGTCACATCCCACCAGCCATAAGCGTGCCTCAGTACGACACCGCTGGATGATGCATCCGGTACACCTTGGGAAGTCTGACCGAGACCCAGTTCAATAAACATTCCCACATTGTCTTCATTGGTCCAACGGCCATAAAGACGGGTGATATACGGCACCTGGATGGTGGTGACCTGATAGGGATCGTTTCCCAAACTCAGGGAGTTGGCATTATTCTTGTCCCTGTCCAGATAGTAAAAATCGGTAAAGATGATACCGCCCATCTTCACTTTTGCCATGGCCGGTACGGTAAAGACAACCAGCAACAGCGCTGCAATCCCAACAATAAATAGCTTCTTCATTACTCTCTCCTCCTAAAAAAAGAATTGTTACGGGTTAGACGCTAAAAAAAACACTGAAATCTAAAAACCGTCTCTAATATCGCCTCCTTTCATCAATAAAATATGGCTGTCGGACAGCCGCTTACAATTATATGTATCCATGCTGATCCTTTGTTACAGTGAACTAGCAAGTTATGAAGGAAATGTCAAGCATTTTTCAAGCCTTCCGGAAGGATAATTTTTGATAACCCTTCCCGCCGTCCCTTGAATGGCGCAGAAAACCTGATTCCATCCCGGTTAAAAAGAAAAAATCTTCCTTATTTTCGTCCACCATCTCCCTTGACATTCTGAGGGTTGTTGATGATAGTATGGGATCTACATTTTGACGGCAAGAACAATTGGTTTAAAATTAGGTTTCCCGGCACAATTCGAATGTTGCTGAGACAAACCGGGGCTTACAGTGGCCCCGCAACGGGAACTGCGTAAGAACTCAGGAGAAAACCCATGAAAGTTCTGGTATGCGACCCTCTTTCCCATGTGGGCATTCAACTTTTTCAGGAAACCCCCGGCATCTATGTGGATGTACAGACCGAACTCAGCTCCCGGGCGCTCAAGGAAATTATCGGCAGCTATGACGGTCTCATTATCCGCAGTGCTACCCGTGTCACCGCAGACATTCTGGCGTCAGCCCACAACCTCAGGGTCATCGGCAGGGCCGGTATCGGCCTTGATAATGTGGACATTCCTGAAGCCAGCCGCCGCGGCATCGTTGTCATGAATACCCCCGAGGGAAACACCATCACAGCAGCAGAACATACCCTCGCCATGATGATGGCCATTTCACGAAACATTCCCCAGGCAACGGCATCCCTGAAAGCGGGCAAGTGGGAAAAAAAGGCTTTTAAAGGCCGTGAGCTCTTCAACAAAACCCTGGGGCTCATCGGCGCCGGCCATATCGGTCGTGTTGTGGCCGATCGTGCGCGGGGCATGAAAATGAAAGTGATCGTTTATGATCCCTATATTAAACCGGAAGCCATTGAAAAAATTGACCTGGAACCGGTCTCCCTGGATGAACTCCTTGCCCGGGCGGATTATATCACCATCCACACACCCAAAACCGAAGAAACCATCGACATGATCAACCGGGATGCCCTTGCCAAAATGAAAAAGGATGCCATATTGCTCAACTGCGCCCGCGGGGGCATCGTAAATGAGGAAGATCTCTGTGAAGCCCTTGAATCCGGACATCTTGCCGGGGCGGCCTTTGATGTGTTCGCAACTGAACCCCCCGGAAAGAACAGGCTCATGTCTTTGGACAACTTCATCTGCACCCCTCACCTGGGGGCATCCACCCGGGAAGCCCAGGATAATGTGGCAAAAGAAGTTGCCGAACAGGTCATCGCCTACCTGCTCCATGGGTCTGTCAAAAACGCGGTCAATGTCCCCAGCATCAGCGCTGAACTGATGACCGTTCTCCGGCCCTACGCCATTTTACTGGAACGAATGGGTTCCCTGCAGGCCCAATTATCCGACAGCGCCCTGGTGGAGGTGAAGATTGATTATTCCGGCGTCATCACCCAATATGATGTAAAGCCGCTGACCACAGCCATGCTCAAAGGCTTACTCACGCCCATCCTCAAACACGACGTCAATTTTGTCAATGCCGCCTATATTGCTGCTGACAGGGGCATCAAGGTGGTGGAATCCAAGACCAGCACCAGCGAAGGTTTTTCAAGTCTTGCAAAACTCACCGTCAGAACGTTGGAGGATGAGCACATTGTCTCCGGCACCATCTTCGGAAAAAAACTGCCTCGAATTCTCCGGATCAATAATTTTTACCTGGAGGCCATACCCGAAGGACACAATCTGCTAATCCATAACGAAAACGTTCCCGGGGTTATCGGCGCCACCGCCTCCACCCTGGGTCAAGGTGGCATTAACATCAACCGGATGCAGGTGGGTGAAGAAAGAGAACATAAGGAAAATGTTATTTTTCTTTCCATCAGTGAGATGATCAACGATGATATCATTCAAAAAATCAAGAATTTAAAACACATCATTTCTGTGCGCAGGATCAATCTGTAAAGGGGGGCTGACACATGCCGGAAGAAAGCGAAAAAGGGTTCGTGATTAAAGATAAGCGCGCCATGAATAAAAAAGGGAATAAAAACGGGGATGAGTCCGGAGACCTGAAAGCCGGTGACACCGCCGGGGAAACAGAAAAAAAAGGGCCAAAAGAGAAACCTTCACCGGAATCATCCCAGATACCGCTGCCCGAAATAAATTTTCCATCACTCATTTTCAGCCTCAGCTCAACAGCCCTGTTCCATCTGGGCGAACTGCCCGATCCTCAGACCAATGAAAAGAAGAAAGATCTTCCACTGGCCAAGCATGCCATCGACACCATCGCCATGTTGAAGGAAAAAACAGCCGGAAACCTGACCGGTGATGAAGAAAAATTCATTGAAAATGTCCTGACGGACCTTCGGCTGCGGTATGTGAAGGAAAAGAGTTAAAAACCCTCTGGCGAAAAAACCATGCCAACCGTTTCTTTTAACCAGCCCTTCAGCGTCCTTGCTCCCGCCAAATTAAACCTTCGGCTGAAAATCACCGGACGACGGCCTGACGGCTATCATGAACTGGTTTCCATTATGGTACCTGTGGACCTTTTTGACCAAATGGAGCTGAAATTCATTGAGGAACCTAGGATTCACATGACCTGCCGGGGCTATTCGGCACCGGCAAACGCGGAAAATCTGGTCTGGCGTGCGGCTCAATCATTTTTTTCCCGGATCGGCTGGCGCAAGGGGCTTTCCATAGCCCTCACCAAAAGGGTTCCTGTAGCCGCCGGTCTTGGCGGGGGCAGCAGCGATGCGGCTGCCGTGCTTATGGCCCTGAACGAAACCCTTTGTGCATCCCGGCCGCTTTCGCCTGCGCTTCTGGCGGAATTGGCGCTGAAGCTGGGAGCTGACGTGCCCTTTTTTCTTAAGCGGGCCCCCTGCTTCGCTCACGGCATCGGCGAAATACTCGAACCCATCCAAAAATGGCCGTCATTGTCATATATCATTATTATGCCGGATGTTTCTGTTTCAACAGCAGCGGTCTACGAAGCCCTGGACCAACCGCCTTTTGCGGTTTCGAAAGAAGACAAACGGGAATTTGAGTTGACAACTGACGACTGTTACGATATCATTAGAAATTTAGAAAAAATGCCGATGGAAGTCTGTCGTCTGTTGGAGAATGATCTGGAACGGGTTACTGCTTCCAGGTTCCCAATTATCAGGGAAATAAAGCAATCCTTGACGGATGCTGGAGCCATCGGCGCTTTGATGTCTGGGAGCGGCCCCAGCGTTTTTGGTATTTTTGATTCAACACCCCGGGCCCTCCATGCAAAATCAGTTCTTGACGCCGCAACTTTGGGCCGGGTTTTTGTGGCGGACGGAATTAATTCATGGGGTGTCGTCAAGTGGTAAGACACGGGTTTTTGGTGCCCGCATTCGGAGGTTCGAATCCTCCCACCCCAGCCATTATAGAGAAACTGATCGTTTATAATTTATAATAAATCATGAGGATCCTGTATTGGACCATGACATAAGACTATTCGGTGGGGCTTCCAACCCTGCATTGACCCTTGAGGTCTGTCAGTACCTCGGGATCAGTCCCGGAAAAATCCTTGCCAAAACATTCAGCGACGGCGAGACCCGTGTTGAACTGGGTGAAAATATCAGGGGACGTGATGTCTTTGTCATACAATCCACTTCCACCCCGGTAAACGACAACCTGATGCAGCTTCTCATCATCATGGATGCCATGAGGCGGTCTTCCGCCGAACGGGTCACGGCTGTGATTCCCTATTACGGTTACAGTCGGCAGGACCGCAAGGTCAAACCCCGGGTGCCCATCAGTGCCAAGCTGGTAGCGGATCTTATTGCCACGGCCGGGGCCCATCGGGTGGTGGCCATGGATCTCCATGCAGGCCAGATTCAGGGATATTTCAATATTCCCGTTGACAATATCTTTGCAGCGCCCATCCTGCTGAAATACATCCAGAATAACACACATGGGGACCTGGTGATCGTCTCCCCCGATGCCGGCGGCGTTGAACGGGCCCGGGCATTCGCCAAACGGCTTTCGGCCTCACTGGCCATCATCGATAAGCGGCGGGTTACGCCGAATGATGCTAAAGCCATGAACATCATCGGCGAAGTAAGGGACAAAACGGCCATCGTCCTGGACGACATGGTTGACACCGCGGGAACACTGACCCAGGCCGCCGGTGCGCTCAAGGAAAGGGGCGCCCTCACCGTACTTGCCTGTTGCACCCATCCGATCCTCTCAGGGCCCGCCATAAAAAGAATCGAAGACTCCCCCATTGACAATCTGGTGATCACCAATACCATTCCGCTGAGCGAGGAGGCCGCGGCATGTTCAAAGATAATCGACCTTTCCATCGCTGAGCTCCTGGGAGAAACCATCAAGAGAATTCATGATTCAAACTCGGTCAGCACGCTGTTCGTGTAGCCATGGAACGTATGCCTGAAATGACAGGCTGAAATACTTTGTGAAAAATTTTATTAATGCCGGAGGTAATAAGATCCAATGAATCAATTAACCCTTTCTGCACGCATCAGGACTGAAACAGGAAAAGGTGCAGCCAGAAGATTAAGGCAGAACAAACAGATTCCCGCCATTTTTTATGGCCCGGGCATCGACTCCGTTATGCTGAGTGTTGAATATGCCCATCTCTCAGACCTTGAAAAGGCCGGTAAAGGCGAAAACGCTGTTTTAGACCTCATCATCCAAACCGACCAGGGTGAAACAACCAAAAAGGTGATGGTCAAAGAGTTGACCATCGATCCCCTGGAAAACACGTTTCTGCATGCGGACTTTTATGAAATCTCCAGTGACAGGAAGCTGACGTTGGCCATTCCTGTCCACCTGATCAATACGCCCATCGGCGTCACAGAAGGGGGCGGGGTCCTGCAGCAGATCCGAAGAGAGGTGACCATCGTCTGTTTCCCAGACGAACTGGTCGAATTCCTGGAGGTGGACATTTCAGATCTCGATGTGGGAGATACGGTTCGGATTGGGGATCTGGCGCTTCCGGAAGGCATCGAAACTACCGATGGGGCACACCTGACCGTTGCCGTCGTCAATATCAAGGGCTCCGCACTGGCTGATATGGAAGCCGAGGAAGAAGCCGAGGAAGAACTTGTAGAAGGTGAGGAAGGTGAAGAAACTGAAGAAGCGGACGGTTCAGAGAAAGAAACCGCCGAAGAAACAAAAGAAAAAGGGAAAGGGGGTGAACCTTAAAAGGGAAATTTGTACCTGATTGCAGGCCTTGGAAATCCCGGGCCACAACATGAACACACCAGGCATAACATAGGACAGGAAGCTGTTGAGCAGTGGGGGAAATCGCTTGGGGTGACCCTCAAAAGTCTTCTTTTTCGCTCAAAGCATGCTCTGGCTGATTTTCGGGGCAACCCAATCGTCCTACTTTGCCCCCTGACCTTCATGAACAAAAGCGGCGAATCGGTCAGGGACTGTATCCGCCATTACGACCTGGAAACAAAAAAGCTGCTGGTCATACACGATGATCTGGACCTGCCGCTGGGAAATATCAAGGTTGTCAGGAATGGCGGTGCTGGCGGCCATAAAGGTGTTTCGTCCATCATTCACCTTTTGGGAAGTTCAGAGTTTTCGCGGGTCAAGATCGGCATCGGCAGACCGCGCCATGGAGAGGCCGTGGCAGACTACGTCTTGAGTTGTTTTGATGATGACGAAAAAAACCTCGCGGAAAATGTTATTCGGATGGCCATGAAAGCATCCGAACTGTTTGTTTTGGAAGGGGTCGAAGCGGCAATGAACCATATCAATTGCCGGAGATTAGCAATTTAAGGAGGAAGAAGTGATGCAGGGATTAACTATATTAGCTCCCTTTGTGGGGATTCTAAGTTTGATTGTTGCCTGGCTGATTTATAATTATGTGAAAAAGCAGCCGAACGGCAATCCACTCATGGCAGATTTGGAAGATCAAATCCATACCGGCGCCATGACATTTTTAAAGAGGGAATATACCGTTTTAATCGTTTTTATCGGTATCGTCTTTATTCTTCTGGGCTGGGGCATCGCCTGGAAAACCGCCATTTGTTTCATTACCGGCGCGCTATGTTCCATGGCGGCCGGGTTTTCGGGCATGACGGCCGCCACCCGGGGAAACTCGCGAACGGCAGAAGCCGCCAATAAGCATGGACAGCCCGAAGCCCTGAATGTTTCCTATTTTTCAGGCTCCGTCATGGGTTTGGCCGTGGCCGGCCTGGGACTTTTGGGCGTAGGCGTCTGGTTCTTGGTATATGGTGGCGATCCTGCTACCGCCGAGTATATCAACGGCTTTGCCATGGGCGCCAGCTCCATCGCGCTTTTCGCCCGTGTGGGCGGCGGCGTGTACACCAAGGCGGCGGATGTGGGCGCCGACCTGGTGGGTAAAGTGGAAGCGGGCATTCCCGAAGACGATCCCAGAAACCCGGGCGTCATCGCCGATAACGTGGGCGACAATGTGGGTGATATCGCCGGAATGGGCGCGGATATTTTTGAATCCTTCGTGGGGTCCGTCATTGCCACCATCGCCATTGGTGCCACCATGGCCATTACCCCTGAATTTCTGAAAGAATTCCCCATCCTGCAGGGGCTGGACGAAACCGCCATTAAACTGAAATACATGGCCATGCCGATCCTGATCGTCACAGCCGGATTGATCAGCTCATTTTTCGGCGTATTCTCCATCAAACTCTTTCAGAAAGGCGAACCGGCAGGCGCACTACGGTACACCACCTTTGTGGCCGCCATCATATTTGTTGTTCTGACCATCATCATCACCAAGAGTCTGGGCATGCCTTTCGGCGCTTTCTGGGCCATTTTCTCAGGTCTGCTCTGCGGCATCGCCATCGGTCTTATGGCGGAATACTATACCTCCGGACCGCCGGTGAAACGGATCGCCGCTCAGTCCGAAACCGGTTCCGCCACGGTGATTATTGCAGGCCTCGCCGTAGGCATGCAGTCCACCTGGCTCCCCATTATGGGTATCTGCGTCGCCACATACGTGGGCTATGAATCCTGCGGCATTTACGGCATCGGCCTTTCGGCTGTGGGCATGCTTGCCACGGTAGGCGCCACCATGACCGTGGACGCTTACGGACCCATCGTTGACAACGCCGGCGGTATCTCGGAAATGGCTGGCTTGGGACCCGAAACCCGAAAGATTACGGACGGTCTGGACGCTTTGGGTAACACCACCGCCGCCATCGGCAAGGGATTTGCCATCGGTTCTGCGGCACTTACGGCCCTGGCTCTCTTTGTCGCCTATTCACAGGCCGCCAACCTGGGGCAGGTGCTCCTGGACAATCCAAAAGTCATTATTGGCCTGTTCATCGGCGGCATGGTCCCCATGACCTGCGCGGCACTCACCATGACCTCCGTGGGCAAAGCGGCATATTCCATTGTAGAGGAAATCCGTCGTCAGTTCAGGGAAATTCCGGGGCTCCTGGAAGGAAAAGAGGGCGTCAAGGGAGACTCCTCCACCTGCGTGTCCATTGCCACCAATTCTGCTCTGAGAGAAATGGTTAAACCCGGCCTCATCGCCGTGTTAACGCCTGTTCTGGTGGGCTTTCTTTTGGGCAAGGAAACTTTGGCCGGCGTGCTCATCGGCGCAACCGTCATGGGTGCCTTTTTCGCGCTCTTTATGTCCAACGGCGGCGGTGCCTGGGATAACGCCAAAAAGTACATTGAAGAAGGTCACTTTGGCGGAAAAGGTTCCGATAACCATAAAGCAGCCGTGGTCGGTGATACCGTAGGCGATCCATTCAAGGATACCTCCGGACCGGCCATGAATATTCTGATCAAATTGATGTCGGTGGTGTCTCTGGTGATTGCACCCACCCTTCCGGCGGTTTCTTTGATCTTCGGATAATAGAAACATAACCGTTAACACGATAAACCTTAAAGCCCCTCGCCGACAGCTCCCGGGTAAACGCTATTTGCTCTTACCCGGGGGCTACGGCAATGGGTTGAGTGTTTATATAGGTTTTTTCTACCACGGAGGTTTAGATGTTCCAGGTAGGTGATTTGGCCGTATATCCCGCCCATGGCGTCGGCGTCATTGAAAAAATAGAATCCCAGGAAATCTCAGGATGCAAGCAGGATTTCTATGTCATGCGCATACTCGACAACGATATGATTATCATGATCCCAACCACCAATGTGGATCATGTGGGTCTGAGAGATATCATCCCCAAAACAGAACTTCCCAAACTGTTTTCCATTCTCAAAAAACGAGACGTCGTACTTGACAGCCAGACCTGGAATCGCCGTTACCGGGATTATATGGAGAAAATCAAGACCGGATCGGTCTTTGAAGTGGCTGAAGTTTATCGTGATCTGTTGATTTTAAGGTATGATAAAGAACTTTCTTTCGGCGAACGGAAAATGCTCGACACCGCCCGAACCCTGCTGGTTAAGGAAATTTCCCTTGCAAAAAAAATTACCGAAACGCAAGTGGAAAGCGATCTGGACCGTATTTTTCCTGAAACCATCGAACCTGAAACCATCAAACCTGAAACCATCAAATAGGCGCTGATCAACCCTGAAATATCCTTTTTATCGCTATTGCTTTCACATGACTCGCACAAACTTTGACTGAGAACAACCAAACCTGTGACAGCGGTTTTTCCCATACCATCCCTGACAGCGCTCAGGGCACTCGGGTGGACCTTTTTCTTTCCAAGAACCATTCAAATTTGTCCCGATCGCGAATACAGGCTTTGATTCGAAACAGCTGGGTTCGAGTTAATGGTGATCGCACAAAACCGAGCCACCAACTGAAGACCGGGGATCACGTTTTTCTCATGGTACCCAAGCCATCCGCTCCGGCGCTTGTTCCCGAGGAAGTCCCTTTCTCCGTCGTGTTTGAAGACCCTTGGGTCATTGTCCTTTATAAACCGCCCGGCATTGTCGTTCACCCCGCCCCAGGACATTCATCGGGCACCCTGGTTCATGGCCTCTTGAAGCATTGCAGGGATCTTTCAGGCATTGGGGGAACACTCAGGCCCGGCATCGTTCACAGGCTCGATAAAGACACATCCGGACTCATGGTCGTTGCCAAAAACGATATGGCCCATCAAGCGCTTGCGCAGCAATTCAAGAATGGAACCATCAAGAAAGAATATATTGCCCTGACCCATGGCATAATTTCCCATGAAAGTGGGAGAATTGACCTTCCCATTTCCCGGCATCGCGTTCGTCGAAAAGAGATGGCGGTCACCAAAAGCGGGGGTCGAAACGCTTTAACCCTGTGGAAAAAGATCGCTGATTGTAAGGAGGGGTTTTCCCTTTTGTCTGTCACCATTAAAACAGGGAGAACACACCAGATTCGTGTTCATTTCTCCCATCTGGGGCATCCCCTGGTGGGGGATACGGTTTATGGTCACGGACCCGATACCCTGAAAAGGCGCTTTCTGAAACAAAATCCCAGGCTGGTAGCCGCTGTGAAAAGGCAAATGCTTCACGCCGCACGCATTGGTTTTGTGCATCCGAAGGAAAAGACCTATATGGAATTTGAATCCACTTTCCCTGAAGACATGTTACAGGTTCTCACCGCATTGAACATCAATGTTCATTTTCCCCAAACAAATGCTTGACATGATGAATAAAAAACGCTATAGACCCGCGTATATAAATTAATTCCTTTCTTTGGGAGATTCGGTCAGACCGGACGTTCGGATAAACTCCATTACTATTCTGCTGAGAAACCTGTCATAATTCACATATCGTTTAACCACCCAAAAATTGCCTAAGCTTAGGCACCCTAAACCTTCTAACGGAGATCAACCATGAATCTTGTAGAATTAAAAACAATGAAAATCAGTGAATTAACTGAGATGGCAAAGGAGTTTAAGATTGAGGGCGCCTCTGGAATGCGCAAGCAGGAGCTCACTTTCTCGTTGCTCCAGGCCCATTCAGCACAAAACGGCCTCATATACGGCGAGGGGGTGTTGGAGATCCTTCCAGACGGATTTGGTTTCTTAAGAGCCCCGGACGCCAACTACCTGCCCGGGCCCGATGATATCTACATTTCGCCCTCGCAGATTCGTCGGTTCAACCTCAGAAAAGGTGACACCATAAGCGGCCAGATTCGCCCGCCAAAAGAATCGGAACGATATTTCGCTCTTTTGAAGGTGGAAAAAGTCAATCATGAAGATCCTGAAATCAGCAGAGAAAAAATCCTGTTTGACAATTTAACGCCTCTCTACCCTGAGGAGAGGATCAAGATGGAAGTTGAGGCAGATAATTTTTCCACCCGGGTTATGGACCTCATGACGCCCATCGGAAAAGGCCAGCGAGGCCTGATTGTGGCACCGCCCAGAACCGGAAAAACCATGCTGCTTCAAAATATCGCCAACAGCGTGACCTCTAACGACAAATCCATTCACAAAATCGTTTTGCTGATCGATGAACGGCCGGAAGAAGTGACCGATATGGCCCGGTCCGTCGACGCCGAGGTGATCAGTTCAACCTTTGACGAACCCCCCCAACGCCACGTACAGGTCGCGGAGATGGTCATTGAAAAAGCAAAAAGACTGGTCGAACATCAGCGGGATGTGCTGATCCTGCTGGACAGCATTACCCGATTGGCACGGGCTTACAACTCCGTTGTCCCACCCAGTGGAAAAATTCTATCCGGCGGTCTAGACTCAAATGCCCTTCATAAACCCAAACGATTTTTCGGAGCCGCCAGAAACATAGAAGAAGGGGGCAGCCTGACCATTATTGCTACAGCGCTGATTGACACCGGAAGCCGAATGGATGAGGTGATATTTGAAGAATTCAAGGGGACGGGCAATATGGAAATCCACCTGGATCGAAAACTGAGCGACCGGCGGGTGTTCCCGTCCATCGACATCAACCGTTCCGGCACCCGAAAAGAAGAACTCCTGCTGGAGCAGGCCGATCTCAACCGCATATGGATTCTTCGCAAGCTCCTTGCACCCCTGACCCCTGTGGACAGCATGGAATTCTTACTTGAAAAAATAAAGGGAACAAGCGATAATAAGGATTTTCTTGATTCCATGAGCCAATAGAATTGCCAATAGATTGGTATCAAAATAAGATGATCAACAACCGAGGAGATTAAAATGAAAAGCGGCATTCACCCGAAGTATCATAAAACAACCGTGCGTTGCGCCTGCGGCAGCGAATTTGAAACCGGATCCACCGTTGAAGACATTCACATTGAAATATGCTCCCAATGTCATCCGTTTTTTACCGGAAAACAGAAACTGGTTGACTCTGCCGGTCGAATCGAACGATTCAAACAGAAATACGCCAAGTACAATAAATAGACTTCTTAATGGCGTCAGGTGGCATAGAGATACTGAGCTCATGGAAATGTTTGAAAAAATAAAGGAAACCGAAGAACGCTACCATGAGCTGGAAACCTTTCTGGGGCAGCCGGAAATCATTTCAGACCAGAAGCGTTACCGGAGGTATGCAAAAGAGCACAGCGTCCTGGCCCCTATCATCGCTGTTCTGCGTGAGCATCAGGCCCTTCAGGATGAAATTGCTGAAAACCGATCCCTTCTGGAAGATCCGGACCCTGACATAAAGAAACTGGCCAGAGAAGAGAACGACGCACTGGGCTCCCGCCTGGCAAAGGTGGCAGACGAATTCAAAGTACTGCTGCTCCCCAAAGATCCAAACGACGAAAAGAATATCCTGCTTGAGATCAGGGCCGGCACCGGTGGAGAAGAGGCGGCCCTGTTTGCGGCGGATCTGTTCAGAATGTACAGTCGCTACGCGGAGTTGAGGCGTTGGAAGACTGAAGTCCTGTCCCAGAACATGACCGGCATCGGCGGACTTAAGGAGGTCATTTTACTGGTAGAGGGTCACATGGTGTTCAGCCGGCTTAAATATGAAAGCGGGGTCCACCGGGTTCAGCGCGTGCCCGAGACCGAGGCTCAGGGACGGATACACACCTCTGCGGTCACCGTGGCGGTGCTCCCGGAGGCTGAGGAAGTGGACGTGGACATCAAAACTGAAGACCTCCGAATCGATGTATACCGGTCATCAGGGCATGGGGGCCAACATGTGAACACGACCGACTCAGCAGTTCGAATTACCCATCTCCCCACCGGTCTGGTGGTCACATGTCAGGATGAAAAATCTCAGCACAAAAACAAGGCAAAAGCCATGAAAGTTCTCAGAAGCCGCATGCTGGATTTTGAGACAGCCCAGCAGCACTCACGAATTTCCGAAGAACGTAAAACCCTTGTCGGCACAGGCGACCGGAGTGAGCGGATCAGAACCTATAATTTTCCCCAGGCGCGGGTCACCGATCACCGCATCGGGCTGACGCTTTACAAACTTGAGGATTTTCTTCAGGGAGATCTGAACCTCATCATTGAGCCGCTGATTACCCATTTTCAGACCGAAGCCCTCAAAAACTCCGGCGGAAATTAGTCTCGGTGCAAGCGCTGTCATGACCCCCAAAGCGTGGTGTATCAAAACACTCCTCGAGACGGCAACCGATTATCTGGTAGAAAAAGAAATCGAAAACGCTCGCCTCAACGCTGAAGTACTTCTGGCTTACCAGCTTCACGTTAAACGGATATCGCTATATCTCAATTTTGATCAACCCCTTACCGAAAAGGAGGTCTCCGGTTATCGCGACCTCATCAGGCGACGTCTGAAACATGAACCCCTGCAATACATTACCGGCATCCAAGAATTCTGGTCCCTTGCATTCAGGGTCAATCCTCATGTCCTGATTCCCAGACCCGAAACCGAAATTCTTGTAGAGCAGGCCATAACGCTGGCAGGGGCGTTCGCTGAAACCCCCCTGCGCGTGTTGGATCTGGGAACCGGCAGCGGCGTGATCTCTGTCACATTGGCAAAAGAGATCCCCCAAGCCCTTATCCTTGCAACAGACATCAGTGGGGAAGCCCTTGATTTGGCCCGTTTAAATGCGCGTGAGCATGGTGTATCAGACAGAATAACGTTTCTTCGGGGGAACCTTTTCGAGCCCTTAATGGGTGAAAAACCTGTGTTTCATATGATTGCATCCAATCCGCCCTATGTCTGTACCCACGAGATCCAGGGGCTCCTCCCGGAGGTTGAACGTTATGAACCGAGGCTGGCGCTGGACGGCGGAAAAGACGGCATGGATTTCCTGAAAAAAATCATTTGTCAGGCACCGCAATTTCTGTACCCCGGCGGCTGGCTTTTGTTGGAGATGTCTCCATATCAAGTGGAAGAAGCCCTCTTTACCTTGGCCCAGACGGGTGCTTACCAAAACGAAACAACAATCGAGGATTACAGTCATCGCCAAAGGGTGGTCATGGCCCAGATGAAGCGCGATGGCAAATCCTCATGATTTTTATTCAAAACGTTTGAATCAGGAGAGAAACCTCACCCATGTCGGTTACCGAACCCAAGGAATGGAAATCCAAATTGGTTGACCCCCAGAAAGTCCTTTCCAGGATTAACCCCGGAATGAGCATTTTTCTGGGAACCGGCGTTGCGGAACCCTGTACGCTGGTCAATAGCCTGCTCGATTCAGATGCCGGTAACCTCCGGGATCTGGAATTCATTCAGTTAATCAGCTTTGGACCTGCTATTTCCATTACCCAGAATCAGAACCATAAATATCGGCTGAAAACCTTTTTTGCCGGGTGGGTGGCCAGTGAAGAAATCACCTCCGGCCGTGTTGACATGGTCCCGAGCCCTTTTTCCGAAATTCCCAGGCTAATACAATCCGGCATTATCGAAATTGATGCCGCGTTCATTCAGATTACGCCTCCCGACCGGTCGGGCTTCTGCAGTCTCGGACCCGCCATTGACGTGGCCAGACACGCCATGGAACAGGCCTCCCTGGTGGTGGGCGAAATCAACCATGAAACCCCCAGGACCATGGGAGACACCTTTGTTCATGTGGATGATTTCGATTTTCTGGTGGAGTCCGATGCGCCTCCCATATATTTTGAGCGTCCTCCCTTTGACCCGGTCTTTGACAAGGTTGGCGCCAATGTGGCCTCCCTCATCGAGGACGGCAGTTGTCTGGCCTTTTCAGCGGGCCACCTCTTTGAGGCCCTTGCCCGTCATCTTCAAAACAAGCGGGACCTGGGCATCCATTCCCCGTTTTTCACCGATGCCATCATGGACCTGGTTAAAAGCGGCGCCGTCTCCAATCGAAAAAAAGGGCATTTCCTTGGAAAATCGCTGACAGCCTATGCCATCGGCACCCCGGAACTGCTTTACTGGCTCCATCGAAACCCACTCATTGAATTTCAAAGCATCGACGTGGTGGCCGACCCCAAACGGATCGGACGAAACAACCGCACCATGGTGGTGCTGCCGGTTCGCAAAGTGGATCTCAGCAGCGGCGTTGCCTTTCACAGCGGCAAGGGCAATGTGGGGGATGGACCCAGCGAAGCACAGGAGTTCTTTAAAGGTGCGCGCTTTTCAAAAAAGGGCCGAACCATAGTAGCACTTCCCAGCCGCAATTTGAAAAAAGAGTCCAACATTCTGATTTCGGTGGAGGATTATCCGGGTCAGTTTGCCATTCGCGAATTCTTGGACCTGGTGGTCACCGAATACGGCGTAGCCTCCATGACCGGACGAACCATTCGGGAAAGGGCGCTGGCACTGATTGACATCGCCCATCCCGATGATCGGGCGGCGCTGGTTCGTCTCGCCAAAGAAAAAAATATCCTGTACGCCGATCAGCTGTATCTTCCGGAGTCCGGGGCCCTCTATCCTACGGACCTTGCCTGTGAAAAGGTTTTTCCCGGGGAAATCACCGTTCGGTTTCGGGCCATCAAGCCATCGGATGTGGATGAAATGCGACGGCTTTTTTATCGATTCTCCGACAAATCGGTCTATTACCGGTATTTCTCCCCCATAAAAACCATGCCCCACACCAAAATGCAGGAATATGCGAATATAGACTACACCAAGACCATGTCCATCGTGGGACTCATGGGAGAACCGGGCGCCGGACGTATTGTTGCCGAAGCGCGCTATGTGCGCCTTCCTGACAAACCGGTGGCGGATGTGGCCTTTGTGGTGGATGAAGATTTCCAAGGGAAGGGGATCGCTTCCTTTCTCTTTCGAGCCCTTAAGAAAATTGCTAGAGAAAATGGCATCCGTGAATTCAAAGCGGATGTGCTGGCCACCAACAAAGGCATGCTCAAGGTGTTCGAATCCGCTTCAGATGCCCCCATTCAGGCTGTCATGGACAGCGGCATTTATGAATTGAGCATCCCACTGGATACTGATGAAAACAGTACACCGGAGAAATGATAAGTGCCCGTCATGGACCATCAGAGCAAAACCCAACTCCTCACAAAGCGCGACGATCGCATCTGCACCCTGACCATCAACCGGCCTGAAAAGCACAATTTCCTCACATCCGGGCTTCTTCAGGAAATGGCCCATACGGTTTCCAGACTCGCTTCCGATCCTGATATAAGAGCCCTCGTCATCCGGGGTGCGGGAGAAGCGTCTTTTTCCGCAGGATATGATATATTAGCAATACCGATCATAAACGAACAAAACCCGGAGGCGCCCATTTACAATATCTCGCCCCTTGAAAAGGCCCTTCAGGCCATTCGGAACTTCCCCTACCCTGTTATCGCCATGGTGAACGGCCATGCTTTTGGCGGCGGCTGCGAACTGGCCGTGGCCTGCGACATCCGGATCGGCAGGCACGGAATTGCCATGGGAATGCCCCCGGCAAAACTGGGCCTTGTTTATCCTCCAGCCGGTTTTCGGCGGTTTCTCACGGTTCTGGGGTTTGCCAAAACCCTTGAAATGTTCCTGACCGGCCGTCAATATGACAGTCATAAATGCCTTCGCATGGGCCTTTTAAATGAATTGGTGGCACCTGATTGTCTAAAGACCGCTACCTATGATATGGGAACAGAGATTTCACAAAATGCGCCCCTGGCTTTAAGGGGAACCAAACGAGCATTGTATAAAATGGCCGAAACCACTGGCTTGAGCGAAGATGAAGAATCAGAACTCGCCGCCCTTTTTTCCCGGTCACTGATGACCGAAGATTTGCAGGAAGGAAAACGGGCGTTCATGGAAAAACGAAAACCTTTGTTTAAAGGCCGGTAACCCATGACGCAAGTGATCAGTCTGGAAGAAGGAAAAGCCCATATATTGGCAAAAAAGGCCTTTCGAAACTGGAAAAGCCGGTTTAAGGAAAACTTCACCCCGGAGACCTGTCTGGGCCATATTTCCCTTGAAACCCTTTCATTCCTGGCGCAGGGCAAAGACAAAAGCACATTTTATCTTTATGATCTGATTATGGGCCTCAATCACCTGGGATCGGGATTTGAATTTAATGAACTGTCACCCAAAAATAAAATGCGGGTGATTGACCAGTATCTTTTTTTGTTGGACCGTATTCGCTATGAAGGCATGAAACGA
This sequence comes from uncultured Desulfobacteraceae bacterium, assembly GCA_964588535.1. Taxonomy (GTDB): domain Bacteria; phylum Desulfobacterota; class DSM-4660; order Desulfatiglandales; family Desulfatiglandaceae; genus NaphS2. Next base: position 4,691 of record CAZPQA010000043.1, on the reverse strand, counting down.
CTGGATTGGTTGGCGCATTATCCCGGAGAAGAGATTCCGCTGGTGGAAATGATCACCCGATTCGAAACCCTGGCGCCCAATCTCCAGGCACAAATTCCCATGATGAACCCAGGCTTTGCGGGTTCAAAAGAATTTTTCTCAGTCACCACCTACGAAAAAGAAGGGGTTGTTCGCAAACTGATTCCCAGACTCATCAAAGAACTTGAGCAGTTTAACCAACCCGTTTAAAAGAGGAAAATGGCAATGACGCACATAGAACAGATGAAGATCGGGCCCATGGCGGTATTCAGCTATATCGTAGGCTGCGAAGCAGAAAAAGAAGCCCTGGTCATTGACCCGGCCGGCTCGGAGAGGAAAATTCTGGACAGGGTGAAAGCCCTTGGGTTGACCCTGAAGTATGTGGTCAACACCCATGCCCATGCCGACCACACCTGCGGCAACAATGGAATCCTGTCTAAAACAGGCGCGCAACTGGTGATCCACGAAGATGATGCCGACCCACTGACCAGCGGCAAAAACAAGGCATTTTCCCTGGCCCTGGGGAAAAAACCATCCCCGAAAGCGCACCTGCTCGTAAAAGATGGGGATTTTCTCACCATAGGCCGTGAAAAATTTCAGATCATCCACACCCCGGGCCACTCAGCCGGCTCCATGTGCCTGTACGGCGACGGCAACTTGTTTACCGGCGACACCCTGTTTGTGGGGGCCGTGGGACGGACCGACCTGGGTGGGGGTGACCTGGGCACTTTGTTGCTATCGGTAAAAAAACTGCTCTCCCTTCCCCCTGAAACCAGCGTCTGGCCGGGCCATGCCTATGGGGAAGCCGATGTTTCCACCCTGGCACATGAAAGAGCGACCAACCCCTATATCACCGATTTTTTATAGATCACACATTAAACTGACCCGAATCGATCACCAGGGGGTCTTCCACATCAAAGGCATGAACAATCTGTTGATACATCCGCTTTTTCATCTCAAAAATGATCTCGCGCCGCTTATTGAGCCCTCTGGCAAATGCTAACGTCTCATTCATCAGGTCGTCCATATGGCAGGCTTTGGTGACGATGTGATGGGCTTCGCACTCTTGGGCCGTAGCCCGTTTGCCCGTAAACTGAAGCTCCTCCAGTTTGTACTGGGGAATCGCTTTTCCGGTCAAAGCGATCATGCCAGGCAGAAACGGGATCCCCAAATCCACTTCGGGAAAGCACAAAAACCCCCGGTCCGAACGCATAAACCGAAAATCAAACGCGCAAGTCATGATGGCACCCCCGGCAAAGGCGTGGCCGGAAATGGCACAGACCGTGGGCATGGGGTAAAGAAGAAGCCGCCTGAAAAGGCGATTCATGGTGTAAAAAAAGGCCTTGGCCGTTTCAATATCTCCCTTTTGAACGTGGGGGACCAGCCAATCCAGGTCAATCCCGTTTGAAAAAATCTTTTCATGGGATGATGTCACCACCAGAACATTGGCATCTGTTTCTTTTTCAATCTGGTCCAGTACCCCCAGAAAACCTTCCAGAAAGTCTGGGTTAAAGCGATTTTCACCGTCATTTAAGGTGACCATTGCCACCTTTTCATCCAAAGTCCATTCTACGGCTGCCATTTTCCATTCCTTTCATACCGTTTATGTTTGACGGCGTTTCCCAAAAACCAGCGTTAACCGATTCTGCCCTTTATCCCGAACATACCGTGTTTCAGTTGCCATTTCCTTTACGAAATGAATTCCAAGGCCCCCCACATAACGCTCCGACAGACATGACGAGGCATCCGGACCGGGAGCCGCCACGATGTTAAAAAAGGTTCCGCTATCCAGAATCTCCAGGACAAAAAAACCTTCCTTCACAGAACAACTGATGGACACATCGCCGTCCGTCTCCGGGTAAGCGTAACCAAAAATATTGACCAGGACTTCTTCCGCAGCCAGTCGAACTTCCGAAACACGTCGCGCTGAAAATCCAGCCTTATGGGCCTCTTTATCAACAAAATCAAGAAGCTTTTCAAGGTTTTCCATTTCAGCGGGCAGCCCGATTTTCGCCATGGTCTGAAACCATTCCTTAATTTTCTTTTTACGCTTGGGCCTCGAAGGTTGAAGGTTTTCTCAAGCGGTTTCAAGCGCTGCATCCACAGATGCATGGATCGGAATAATGGTGCTGAACCCTGAAATTTCAAATATTTCCTTGACCGTATCGTGAAGGGACACAATCAAAATTTCCCCGTTCTTGCTCTGTATCTTTTTTGCGGTAATCAAAACGCTTCGGAGCCCCGCACTGCTGATATAGTTGAGGCCTTCAAAGTCCACGATGACCTTTACCGTACCTTCATCAATGAGGGTATTTAGAAATTTTTCAAATTCCGGCGCGGAAACCGCATCCATACGTCCGTCAACCGTAATCACACTATAGTCTTTTTTCTGACCCATATGATAAATCTTCATTGGCTTTGCCTCCACCGTATTTTGAAACATCGAAGATGGATTGGTGATAAAATCCCAGACCCCATTTCATAGCGGGACCTCACAAGCGGATGCAGTATAGGTTATTGGGGGTTTCGTGTCAAAGTGCAGTTTTGGATTTTGGGTTGATTGTGTCCCTACAATCTGATACTCATTTTCAATGACCCATCTTATGATGTCCCTGGAGGCAGAATCCATGAAACAATTGAACCCGGACCATGTGGCGGCCCTTAGAGCGCATATCAACAATTGTCCTTATTTCAACCTTCTCTCCATGAAAATCGACACCCTCGAGATGGGCCGTTCTATCCTGGAAGTGGAGATTCAAGAAAAACACCTGCAGCCCTATGGCATCGTTCACGGGGGCGTTTATTCGTCGCTGATAGACGCTGCCGCCTTCTGGGCCGCCTATTCAACGGTTGAGGGGACATCCGGCATGACCACCGTGGAGATGAAGCTAAATTACCTGGCGTCGGCCGCGTCGGGGCGCTTCATCGCCAGAGGCAAAAGCATCAAAACCGGGAAGACACTCTGTTTGAGCGAAGCCACCATCTATGATGATAAAGAAAAAATGCTGGCCCACGGAACAGCAACGCTCATGGTCCTCAAATCCCTCGAAATCAACGCAGAGAACAATCTTCCGCCAAAATACCTGACACCATAGTGTTTTACGTTTCAGGCGGCACAAACAACTCCGGACTTTCGTCGGGAAAGGTTTCCACATACAGGGACTGGCTGGGAAAGGCGAAACCGGTTCCGGCCTCGTCCACGATCTGCTTGACCCTGTAGGCGAGCTGTTCCTTCTGTTCGAGCCATTCCCCCCACACCGTGGTGCGGGTAAAGCAGTAGAGCATGATGTCGATGGAAGAATCGCTGAAACGGTCGATGCGCACAAAGGTGGAGACCTCGGGTGGATGGGCGAATGCCTCCGACTGGAGGATATAGTCTTCGATCCGGTCCCGGATGGTCCTGAGTTGGTCGACGGTGGTTCGGTACTCCACCCCGATGATCCAGTAGATCCGCCGGTGGGTCATGGCAGAGTAATTGATGAGTGAGTCGTCCGAAAGCTTACTATTGGGAACATAGACCGGGGCCTTGTCAAATCTCCGGACCACGGTGGATCGAAACCCGATGGCCTCGACGGTCCCCTCCACCACACCTCTAACGAGAATCCAGTCCCCCGGGTGGAACCGCTTCTCAGCCAGCACCAAAATCCCTGATATGAGGTTTTTGAAAAGATCCTGGGCCCCCAGTGCCACAGCCACCCCGATGAGACCGAGACCCGCGATAATGGGGCCAACCCTGATGCCCCAGGTCTCCAGTATGGTGGCACCGCCGATGAAGACGAAAGCAATACGGACCGCCTTGACGAACCATTCCACCATGGGGGTTGATAAAATCTTTTCCATGCCTTTCAACAACACTGAAAGGGGTTGAACCAACCTGACCAGACCCCAGAAAATAACGAACACAATGAGGGAGCGGATCAGCCGGTCTGCAAAGATTTCCAGATTCCCCGAAAGATTGAGGTGCTCCATGGCAAAGTAGGCGCCCAGCACCACCGGAATGAAACTCATCGGCTTCAGAACAACCTCCAGGGCTTTGTCATCCAGAGGAGTAGACGTCTTTTGGGTGAGCAGGCTGATCCGGTGAACCAGGATTCGGGAAAACAAACGCCGGATGATCAGAAATCCCAAAAAAATAAGAACGGCCACCGTAATCCGCCCGATATCGATACCGTAAAGGCCATTTTTCCACACATCCACAACAATTTCCCAGAATGTTTTCCAGCTTTCCATTCTTTTCCTCCGGGTTCGCTAAATCTTCTCTGAAGCCATGATTTCGAAAGAGCCCGTTTTTTTCTCGGCTTTCAGAATTCAGGCCCCATGGTGATCCAAGCGGGGCCATATGTCAAGCAGTGGTGATAAACGTAATGACGGTTCATTTTTTTAACAACTTTTGCTTTACGTTTTTCAACATAAAAGGATAAACACTCAAGGAGTATGCCGCAGGTTTCAACAAGGCCTTTTGGGGGAGGACCTTTGCCATACCCGACAGATAGAAAAAAAGCGGAACTGCCACCCGGTTTTTCCGTCATTCATTCCAACCGCATGGAGGATTTGCGAAGGGTCGCTATTCAGTGGGTCCTGAGACATCCCCTCGCGCCCCTGGAAAATGAAGTGTTCCTTGTTCAGAGCAACGGTATGGCACAATGGCTCAAGCTCGCCCTGGCGGAAAATGA
>CAZPQA010000042.1:0-25935 GCA_964588535.1 uncultured Desulfobacteraceae bacterium | reverse complement strand
TGGGTGCCGCCGCCTTGAACCGCATCGCCCGCTTTATGCTGGATCCCCGGGACGATCGGAAAAACAAAGAGTATTTTGAAGTGATCGGAACCGACGAGGGCATTTTCGGCTGCATGGGTCTTCTGGCCTGCGAGGACGTGTGCCCCAAAGAGCTGCCCCTTCAGGACGAGCTGGGCGTTCTACGTCGCAAAATGGGGTGGACCGCCGTCAAAAATCTCTTTCGGCGGGGTTAGGGGCTGAGGTCCAGCAACCAGCCGATCAGATTTTTCTGAGATATTTTTGAATCCTTGAACTGGATTTCCTGATCATCACCATCAAGTGTCAGAAGTAGGTTCTTGCCAATTTCCAGGCTCGTCCCTTGAAGCTGAAAAGGAGAGAGTTCCCTTTCGTAGTTGTTTTCGCTAAGGGTTTGGGTTACCTGAAATTTCTCAATTTTTCCATTTGCTCCTCGGGCGATGAAATCAAGTTCCTTTCCAGACGATAACGCGCCAAAAGAGATCAACTTTTGTTTTCTCCTGAGCTGAAGGAATACCACGTTTTCGAGTTGATGCGAGAAATTGCTTACGACAGGAGGGTATAGATTGATCAGCCCTGTATCCACCGAATAGTATTTTCGCGTGGTGGCAAATACTTTCCCTAATTTCCAGTCAAACTTGTTAATTTCATACATGGCGAATGCCTTCAGGATGTATTGCACATAGAGGATCACTGTTTCCTGCTTCATGCGAATGTCCATCAATTCCAAGTAATTTGATATCCGTCGAAAAGACACCAGATTGCCTGCGGCAGACAATAGATAAAAAAAGATTCTTTCCAGGGCCGTCGAATGCTTGATGTGAAATCGTCTTATGATGTCATCCAGGATCACTTTGCTGACAATCCCTTCAATATAGGAAAAACGTGCGTTTTCATCCTGGATGGTGAGGACCTCAGGAAGCCCTCCGAATTTCATATAGGCGTGGAAATGATTCCGAATTAGTTCATGGTTCCTGTGAAACGCCATAAGATCTTCAGGTTCTGCCCCTTTGTATCGAAGGTACTCCCTGAAATCGAAGGGCAGGATGGAAATCTCAACGAACCTGCCCGCGAGACGACTGCCGATTTCAGAGGACAGAAGTTCGGAATTGGAGCCGGTCAACAGAATTTCAATATCCTGACCTGTTTCATAAAGGGTCCTTATCAGGCGATCCCAATTCATTACGTTTTGTATTTCGTCAAAAATTAAGAGCTTCTTTGACTGATCGGCCATTTCCGTGCGGAATGTCGTGTAAATTTCATAAGTTTTTTCAGGCGTGTTCACGCCTGCCAGACGAAAATCCTCAAAATTAAGGTATAAAATATTTGAAATGGAAAATATGCCGTCGGTTACAAGCTTTTTGGTTACGCGCTGGGCCAGGAAGGATTTCCCCGATCGCCTGAACCCGGTAATGATTTTAATGGGCTTGGCGCCGATCATGGACAGAAGCGCTGACTCGTAATCCCGTTCAATCCCTTCGATCCGCAAAATTCGATTTTGCCATTCAGCCACAAGACTCAGTATTGCCGATTTTTCCATAATTGATGCTCCACTGCGATACGCATGGCGGTATTGTACCTTTACAGCGGAATAAATCAAGTATTTTTATTCCGTTATGAGGCGGTATTGTGGGGACCTTGTCTATACGCTCCCAGCCCATGGCCAGAACACAATCCGAGTATCGGGAGGCCACTGATTTTACTGCTTCCCAGAGGGTGCTTCCGCCCGTGGCGCCGCCGGTTTTGATGCCGACATTGCCCAGCGGATCCAGGCCCAGGCGGTCGTGAATCACGGCCTCGCCCAACAGGCGGTCCCCTAAATGGTCAACAAAATGGCCATAGTAGCAGGAATGGATGTAGCTTTTTAACTCCGCGGACAGATAAAAAGCTGACCAGTGCTAAAACATTACCAGCAAGAGCCCGCCTTTTTTGTTGACAGCTTTTGGTTCCAGTCTGTACATTGAATCGGTTTTAGGAAGCAAGGAAGCGTAAACGGCGTGAGCCATAATTTAAGGAGTTCGCACATGGACTTTAGCCTTTCGATGGAACAAGAGATTTTGCGTAATTCGGTTCGCGATTTTGCCGAAAATGAGATCAAACCTGTTGCCGGAGAATTGGATGAAAAAGAGATATTTTCCTATGAAACCATGAAAAAAATGGCTGAACTGGGACTTTTCGGAATGTTCGTTTCGGAAAAATATGGCGGCCAGGGAATGGATTATGTCTCTTATATTATCGCCACCGAAGAGATTGCCCGAATCGATGGTTCCCATGCCGCAACGGTTGCAGCGGGAAATTCCCTGGGCATTGGTCCCCTTTATTATTTCGGAAATGAAGAGCAGAAACAGCGGTATCTGCCTAAGCTCTGCAGTGGAGAGGCGCTTTGGGGATTTGGCCTGACGGAACCGGATGCCGGTTCGGACGCCGCCAATTCCAAGACAACCGCTGTTCTGGATGGGGATGAATGGGTGATCAATGGGAGCAAAATCTTTATCACCAATGCTTCAACCGATATTACATCGGGCGTTACCTCCCTCTGTCGCACGGGCACCCGTGAGGATGGCCGTCCCGAGCTTTCCTGCATTCTCATTGAAGCGGGTACACCGGGATTTGAGGCCCGTGAAATGCATGGTAAACTCATGTGGCGGGCCTCCAACACCAGTGAGCTCTATTTTGACGATTGCCGCGTACCCAAAGAGAATATGCTGGGACCCAGAGGCGATGGGTTTCATCAAATGATGCAGACCCTGGATGGCGGTCGCCTTTCCATCGGTTCAATGGGGTTGGGAGGTGCCCAGGGGTGTTACGATCTGGCCCTCAAGTACAGCAAAGAGCGGACCCAGTTTGGGAAACCCATATCCCATTTTCAGGTGAACGCATTTAAACTGGCGGATATGGCACTGGAGATTGAATGTGCTCGACTGATCCTTTATAAAGCCTGCTGGCTCAGGGACCAGAACAAACCATTTTCAAAGGAAGCGGCCATGGCCAAGCTTCACTGTTCTGAGGTCATGTACCGATGTGCCAACCACGCGGTGCAGCTCCATGGGGGCTACGGCCTTATGAAAGAATATGACGTGGAACGGTTCTACCGGGACCAGAAGCTCCTGGAGATCGGAGAAGGAACATCGGAAGTGCAACGGATTGTCATTTCAAGATTAATAGGAGCGCTTTAAGCAACTTTAAGCTTTCAGCTTTGAGCTTTCAACCTGCGAACTGTCCTTCATGTTAGATCGTATCCTCGGCAAAGAGATTGCTGCCTACGTAAAACGCCATCGGGGCATGGTTATCTGCGCTCTGGCCTTGATGATTGTGGCATCTCTTTTTCAGGTGGTTCCGGTTTATCTGCTTCAACCCTTCGTGGACGAGGGAATGAAAACAGGCTCCGCGCCCGTGGCCTGGAAAATCCCCTGGTTCGCTTTTGACGGTGATTCACTGTTTTCCATCAAACGGATTGATGTGACGGTGGTGAAAAACATCTCGCCCAACCGGCTTCTGGTCCTGCTGACCCTGGTGGCCTTTGTATCGATTTTCATCAAATCTCTCACCACCTACCTGGCCGGCCTTGCCGCCGCCTCTTTTTCCAATAAGGCTGTGAAATCCGTCCGGATCGACCTGTTCGATAAATTTGTTGTCCTACCCCAGGGGTTCCATCACAAAACAAAATCAGGGGAATTGATAGCCCGATCTACGGCGGATTTGTCCGTATTGCAGGGCCTGATTGCGGAAATTCTTCTGGGCCTGATCGAATACCCCCTGACAGCCCTTGTTTTCCTGATATACTTGTTCGTCATGAACCTCAAAATGACCCTGCTGGTCTTTTTCATGGTGCCCCTGATCGCCCTCTTGATCCGGTTGTTCGGCCGAAAGGTGAAGAAAAGATCCACACAGGTCCAGAGCGCTACCGCGGATGTCACATCGGCTTACCATGAAACCCTTCTCTGCCTCAAAGTGGTGCAGGGGTTTTTTACGGGAAGACGCGAATCGGAACGCTTCAGCGCCCTGGCGGAAAATCTCTATAAAAAAGTCATGCGGTGGAACCGGTGGCATCTGGGTCTGGGGCCCTTGATGGACACGGTGGTCTTTCTGGTGATGCCCGCTATTCTGATCATTGGGAAGGTCTATTTTCATCATACCCTGGGCGAACTTCTGGCCATGGCCTATGCGTTTTCCCGGGTGTATCGGCCCATCAAACGACTGGCCCTGGTTAACAACCACATCAAGACCCTCCAGGGTGCCACCGATCGGGTTTTCCAAATCATGCAAACGGTGCCCGACATTCGGGACACAACAGACGCAAAGGTTCTTTCCCAACAAAAAGGAACCATTGAATTTGATCATGTGAATTTTGCCTATGCACCGGCGGAACCGGTGCTCAGGGACGTTTCCTTTAAACTGAAAGAAGGGGAAATGGCGGCCTTTGTGGGGTCCACCGGCGCCGGGAAAAGTACCCTGCTGGATCTGATCCCCCGGTTCTACGACGTCACCGGAGGTGCTATTCTCATTGATGGAAACGATGTGCGCGATGTGACGCTGAAATCGCTTCGGAAACGCATCGGGATTGTGAATCAGGATATTCTGCTTTTTAATGAAACCATTGGGTACAACATCAGCTATGGCGATCCCCAAAAAACCACCCTCGAAATCGAGACCGCAGCAAAAGCGGCGTACGCCCATGACTTTATTATGGCACAGCCCAAAGGGTACGACACCACGGTGGGGGATATGGGGAGCCTGTTATCCGGTGGACAGCGGCAGCGCATAGCCATTGCCAGGGCCATTTTAGTGGGTCCCGCCATTTTGATGTTGGACGAAGCGGCATCGGCCCTGGACGCCGAGAGTGAAGGACATGTTCAAAGGGCTATCGAAGGATTGAAGGGAACACGGACTATCCTGATCGTGGCGCACAGGCTCAGCACCATTCGAAAAGCCGACCGTATTTTTGTCCTTGAAGCGGGCAAAATTGTTGAGTCCGGAACCCTTTCGGAACTGTTGCAGCTGAACGGACGGTTTAAAGAGCTCTACGATATGCAATTCAAGGGGGAATGATAATCCCTTTTCGAACACAACCAACAAATGCTTTTCCTTATTTGGTGTTCTTTTTTTTGCCGCCGGATTGCCGTGAAATGCCTTGACAACAATCCGTAATCGGATTAGAGTACGCGCCATTCCCGGCAAGAAGCCGATACGCCCAGAAACGCCATACAGTTTACATCAGAATACGGATTATTAATCTTAGCCACGAAGGCGGTTCCTTCTTTTAAGAAGGCATGTCTTTGTGGCTTTTTTTTGTAATCGTTCACAGGTTCCCGGTTCATAGATTTCAGGTTCACAGATTTCAGTTCCAGGCTCCGGGCTAATGAGAGGGAGGAAACCATGCCTGACCATTTTTTGAGAGTTCTTAATTGCGGGATGTTGATCCTGTGTATTTTTTTGGTTTTGCCGTTCGGTGTTTCGGCGCAGAATCCGTCTGCGGACATCCGGGTCGCGGACAGCAAAGGAGGCTGGGGCTATCCCAATCCTTATAAACACTATCCCAGAGGTCCCGGCTACCTGAGGATGGCTTGGGTTTTCGATACCCTGGTGTGGAAGGATCAAAAGGGTTATATCCCGGCCCTGGCCAGATCGTGGCGGTATGACCCTGATTCATTAAGTTTTATATTTGAACTTCAGGAAGGGGTTTTGTGGCATGACGGAAAGCCTTTTACGGCTGAAGATGTGGTATTTACCGTTGAATATTTCAAAAAACACCCTTACCAGTGGGTGCCTGTGGATAAGGTTGCCGGGGCAGAGTCCCGGGGGCCCTATGAGGTGGCTATAAAGCTCAAGGAACCTTATTCGCCTTTTATGGCTTACATCGGGGGGACCATGCCTATTATTCCCCAACACATCTGGAAAAATGTGGATGACCCCAAACGGTACCAGGCGCCGGATGCTTTTATCGGTTGCGGCCCCTTCAAATTTGTGGATTTTGACAACACCAAGGGGACGTACCTGTATGAGGCCAACGAGGATTACTACCTGGGAAAACCGGCCGTCAATCGACTCATCTACGTCAAAGCCAAAAATCCTTTGATGACCCTTTTGAGCGGCAAAGCGGATCTGGTGAACATTAAACCTGATATGGCCAGTCACCTCAAAAAAAAGGGCATGGTGGTTCTGGAAAGTCCCCGGGGCTGGAACAAGAAACTGATGATCAACCATCGTAAGCCCCCCTTAAACGACAAGCGCTTTCGAAAAGCATTGGCTTATGCCATGGATCAGCAGGAGATGATTGACAAGGCCCATCGGGGGTTCGGTTCCCCCGCCTCCTTTGGGTTGCTCTCCCCTGATCACCCGCTCTACAACCCGGACACGCCGGGGTACCCTCACGATCCGGAACGGGCCGAAAAGATTCTCGCGGTTTTGGGATATCTAAAGAATCAGGCGGGCTTTTTCGAAAAGAACGGCGCCCCTTTGAAAATGGAGGTGCTGGTTTCAAACATCACCGTGGCAGGGGAGTCCGTGGCTGACCGGGATGGGGAGGTGCTGAAAAAACAGCTCCAAGACATCGGAATACAGGTGGATCTGGTGAACCTTGAGCAGGCCACGGCCGATGCCAAAGTCAGGAACTGGGATTTTGATCTGGCTATCTCAGGCCACGGCGGCCTCTTGGGAGATGCCATGATACTTGACCGCATGATCAGTCCCAAGGTGGCCGGATCAGTCAATTCAGCGAGATACGGCGCTAACCGGGAGCTTCTCGAACTGCTGGGAGCACAGATGACGGAAATGGATGTGCAGAAGCGCAAGGCCCTGGTATACAAAATACAGGCGATTTATGCTGATGAACTTCCGGCCATCTCGCTTTACTATCCGGTCTCCATGGCGGCCTACAACCCCAAAAAAGGTATTGAGTGGTATTACACCAAAGGGGGTATTGCTTTGGGAATTCCTATTGCACAAAATAAGATGTCACTGATAAACGAATAGGGTGCAGGGTGCAGGGTGCAGGAGGGTTCTGGGTTCTCGTCACTCACAGTTGTTTTAAAGGGGATAAGTGGTCCGTAAAGTGCGTAAATTCAATAACAAAGACCTGGGGCTCGTGGTCACTTTTTGTCTGGCCGCCCTGGTCCTGACCTGGCTCAGTTACGTCCTGCCGCGTTTTCTTCCGGGTGATTTTGTGACGGCTGCCTATTCCACGTCACAGGTCACCCTGACCGCCGAGCAGGAGGCGGAATTGAGGGAGTACTATGCTCAGGATAGGGGGTTTGGGCATTACCTGTCACGGGTGGCTCGGCTTGACTGGGGTTATTCCTATGTTTTCCAAACGCCTGTTTCAGCCCTTTTTTTCAGTGCACTGCCTTGGACCATACTGCTCATGGGATCTGCCCACGTGATTTCCATGTTCATCGGTTTTGTGGCGGGGGTAGAAGCGGCCTGGCGGCGCAACAGGCATTTTGAAAAGGGCATGGTGGGTGGCATGACCGTGCTTGAGGGTATTCCGGAGATTTGTACCGGGGTGATCCTCCTTTTTGTTTTTGCCCTTCAGTTGCAGTGGTTTCCTGCGGCGGGGGCTGAGACCGCCTATGCAGAGAAAAACGCTCTGGCCCATTTAGCGGATGTGGGTCATCATCTGGCATTGCCCCTCTGCACATTGGTCCTGGCCTATTTCCCGGGCAATTTTCTCCTGACGCGAAACAGCATGATCATGGTCATCATGGCCGATTACGTTAAAACAGCGCGAGCCAAGGGGCTGCCGCCATTGCGTATTCGATATGTGCATGCGGCGCGAAACGCCCTGCTTCCCGTGGTTACGCGATTTGGAATGAGATTGGCATTTATGATTACAGGTGCTCTGGTGGTGGAAAAAATCAATTCATATCCGGGCCTGGGCACCCTTCTCTATAATGCCATCCAAGCACGGGATCTCCCGGTGATTCAATCGGTGGTGCTCATGAGTTCCGTGATTATTCTGGCTATTTTTTTCGCACTGGAATTTGTTTATCGGATCATTGATCCCAGGATTCAGTATGCACGTTAACGTTCAACAGAGACTCGTTCATGATCCCTGGTTCCGGTTGGGGATAACCTTGGGTGCCGTCTTTATGGCCGTTGCCCTGCTGGGTCCGTTTCTGGCCCCGTTCAGCCCCTGGAACATGGATTTTATCCCCCTTTCTCCCCCATCTTCAACCCATCTTCTGGGTGTTAACGACGGGGGGCAGGATATTTTTTCAGAGCTGCTCTACGCCATACGTAATACCATGGTTTTCGGATTGATCAGCGCATCGGCAGCCCTGGCTATGGGTGTTCTGCTGGGTGCTGTTGCGGGGTGGTTCGGGGGTGTGGTGGACCTGTTCTTGATGCGACTGGCCGATGTTTTTTTGGCCACACCCGCCATTATGATCTTGATCCTCGTGGCAGCCTTGTTCAGGCCCTCATCCCATGTCCTTGCCCTGATTCTGGCGGGACTCATGTGGCCCACCATCGGTAAAACCATTCGCGCCCAGACCCTGACCCTCAAACAAAGTGTTCACGTTCGCGCCGCCAGGCAGATGGGGGGTGGCAGCGGGTACATTATCATCCGGCATCTTATTCCGGAGATGTTCCCCCTGTATCTCATCGGGTTTTCCGCAAAGGCCCGCATGGCCATGTTCATGGAAGCGTCCCTCGCCTTCTTGGGTCTTCTGGATCCCAGTCGGAAATCGTTGGGAATGATGATCAGCTACGCCCTTCAATTCTACTATATGGATATCTGGTGGCATTGGCTTTTTCCCCCCATCGTCTGTTTATCCCTGCTCATCATGATGGTCACATTTCTGGCCATCAGTCTGGAAAAGGTGATGGACCCGCGTCTGAAACTAAGCTTGCCCGGGAGGATTTCATGACGCTGACGATCAAGGATTTCAGCGTGGTCTACCGGGACGGGGATCACAGCATCCAGGCCGTTGAGGAGGCAACGCTTACGATCAAAGGGGGGGAGTGTCTTGCCCTGGTGGGGGAATCGGGTTCCGGCAAGACAACCCTTGGAAAAGCCTGCCTGGGGATGCTCCCTGAAAACGCCGAAACAGAAGGGCGGATTTTCTTGAACAACCGGGAAATTGATTTTGCCAATGAAACGGCCCTTAACCAGATGCGATGGCAAAATATCGCGATGGTCTTTCAAAACGGCGCCGAAAGTCTGAATCCTGCCTACCGGATTATCGACCAGGTGGCCGAACCGGTCATGGTGAATGGTGGTGAAAGTCGAAAAACGGCGTTGAAACGGGCTTCCCGTGCGCTTTTTGATATGGGTCTGCCCGAAGCTTGCCATACGCGTTACCCCTATCAACTGAGCGGCGGACAGGTCCAGAGAAGCCTTCTGGCCATGGCCATGATTCTGGATCCCGACATCCTGATCATGGATGAACCCACCTCGGCTCTGGATGCGTTGACCAAAAGCTTTGTGGGACAAATTATTGCGGACTACAAGAAACGGGGAAAAGGCATATTCCTGATTACCCACGACCTGGAATTTGCCGTACGCCATGGGGATGAAATGGCCGTGCTCTATCTGGGACAGGTGATGGAAACTTTGCCTGCAAGGGAAATGCTGTTGAATCCACATCACCCCTATACCCTGGCCCTGGGCCGGTCCTACCCCACCATGGACACGGCCAGGGATCTGGGGGGTATTCGGGGGGATGCCTTTTACCGCCTGGTGCACCAGCACGGCCGCCATGACAAAGCCCAATATCACCATTCCCACATACAGATCCCCGAATCCGCTCACGCGAACGGACATGCGCCACCAACGGGGTGCCTGTTTCAGGGACGCTGTACCCAGAGCATCGCGCCTTGTGGAACGGGTGCTATAACCCTGGAAACGGTGGGGCATCACCAGGTTCGCTGCCTTCGTCACGGTATCGTCAACAAGATATCCTTTAAAGGGGTGAGCAAACGTTACGACCGTACGGTGGCCCTTAATCCCACCGATCTGGTATTGAAGGCTGGAGAACTGCTGTCCCTGGTGGGTGAGACCGGTTCGGGAAAGACCACTCTGGCCATGATCGCAGCAGGCGTCTTGGCCCAGGACAATGGGTCCCGCACCTTTGAAGACCGCGATATGGAACAATGGCTGAAAAAGGATGCCAGAGCACTTTCAAAACGAATCGGCGTTGTTTATCAGAATCCAGCGGAATCCATCAGTCACCGGTTTACTGTATTTGACGCTGTGGCCGAACCCCTCAACATCCATGGCATTGGAAAAAACAAAGACGAAAAACGGAAAATGGTCAAATCCGTTCTGGCGGATGTGCACCTGTCCACGGATGATGCATTCCTGTGGCGCTATCCCCATGAATTGAACATGGGGGCCCTTCAGCGGATCTGCATTGCCCGGGCCCTGGTTCTTTCTCCGTCCCTTTTAATCGCCGATGAGCCCACCAGCGCATTGGACCCCAGTGTTCAGGCAAAGGTGTTGAAGCTCCTCCTGGACCTCCAGACCGATCGGGGTTTGACCATGTTGTTTGTGAGCCACGACATGGCCCTGGCCCGTAAGATCAGCGATCGCATGGGCATTATGCTGGCAGGGAGTCTGGTGGAACTGGGCCGGGCTTCCCTCATCCTCTCCAAACCTGCGCATCCATACACAAGAATGTTGCTGGAAGGTGCCCATGGAGAGTGGCGGGAGGGGTGGAAAATCAACTCAGGCGAAATGAAATGGGAGGGTTGTCCTTTTTTCTCCAGGTGCCCGAACCGGCAGGATCTTTGTGAAGAAAACCCCCCTTCCATTCGCGAAACAGCAGAGAGGCGGGTTTCCTGCCATTTTCTTTTAAGATGAGGTCACCTGGTATTCCCTACATCTTTTCCATCACATATTCAGCGATCCGCTGAATGGTTGTCAGTTTTATGTAGTCGTCCTCATCGATCCTGATACCGTATTCGTCCTGAAGGACCAGGGCCACTGTGGCCAGATCCATACTGTCGATGCCCACCTCGTCCACCAGATCAATTTCAGGATCAAATGTTTCAGGGGTGACATCCTCCAGTTTCAGTTCATCGATCATAATTTTCGCAATATGGACGGTGATGTCCTTTAAATCCTTTTTCACGGTGTTTCCTCCTTCGTATCCTCTTCCTCTAGGTCCGGATCTTTCACGAAAAGTACGCCGTTGCATGCCAGTTCATCTTCAACCAGAATGCGAAAGGCGTAAGATCCTTCTTGCGATTTTCTGGGCGTGGCGATAACCTTCAGCTTTTCGCCGGGCCGTATAACCCGTTTAAAGCGGACCTTTCTGAATCCTGTAACCGATAAATTCCGGTTGCTCACAAGTCGGATCGCATCAACGGCCATTTCCAGTTGTGCGATTCCCGGAAGTGTTGGATTTTCGGGGAAATGACCGTCAAACCAGGGGGAATCGGGCAGTACCTCAGCATCTAAAATCATTTGATCGTCATCTGAGGCTTGAAAGCCCAATATGGAATACCATTTCATTACAAACAGCCCTTACTGAATCAAATGTTCCCACAGCGGGCCCGTGTGCCCCCGTTCATACAACCGGGCCACAATTCCGGCTGTGACTTCACCGCCTGCACCCACAACCCAGTTGGAGCGTTTCGCTGCATGGGCCTCAAGCCGCTCAAGGATTTCATTCTGGGGGATCTTGTCAGAGGCGTAGAAGCACGGCTCAAGAAGATTCCGGGAAACGGATATTTGCCCTTCCGCCACAGCCATATCATAAAGATCCGTATGGGGATAGATACGCAAAGCGGGGAAAAAAAAGAAGACACTACGGTCCAATTTTTGGATATTACCAAGGGTTTCATCAATGGAATCCCCATCTTCACCGGGTCCCCCCAGCAGAAAAAAATGGGACACGTATAATCCGCTGTCAATAGCCGCTTTGTGGGCGTTATAAACATCCTTTGTGCGAAAGGGTTTTCCGTAGCTGTTGAGCACGGCATCGCACATGGATTCCGTACCGAATTCGGCATGTGAGAGGCCTGCCTGAGCCATCAGTTCAAAGTATCCTTTGGGAGGTTCCATGGGCGCGAAAAAGGCCCCCCAGGGAATCTTAAGCCCGGCCGCAATGAAGGCTTCGGCCACCGCCATGCTGTGAGCGGTATGGGAATTGAATACGGAATCCGTTATAAAAAAATATTTTGCGCCGGCCGCTTGAAGTCGCATTGCGTCCTCTGCCGCAGCTTCCGGTGGAATCATTCTCACCTTTCGCCCTTCAATATGGGGGTAGGTGCAATAGATGCACCGGAAAGGGCACCCCCGTTTGGTCTGAAGGTTCAGCATCCCGCCGTTTTTGAGATAATACGGCAGGTGAGTGCTTTCGGGCAAATGTTTTCGCCCGTACGGGCCAGCCAGCGGGGGCGGGATTTCTTCGAATCCTTTGGGTGTCACCACCCCGGGAATCCCGACAATCGGCGCCTTTTTTTCCATTGGCCTCAGCAGATCCGCCAGACGCTCCCCTTCACCCACAATACCATAATCGGCACCGAGCACATCCATTATTTCATGGGGAAACAAGGTAAAACCACTGCCCCCAAGCACCAGGGTCGCCCGGGTGGTTTTCCGGATCAAACCAGCGAGACGCTGGTATCCCACCGCAAAACTCTGCTGGTCCGTTTGATCGGTGTTATCGATATTCCTCAGCGACATGCCGATCACATCCGGAGCAAACGAATCGATGATCCGGATCAACGGTTCAATATCACCCAGCGCATTGATATCCGCAATCCGCACCTCATGATCAGACACAATGGCATGCGCCACGTGGTCAAGGCCCAACGGGTATACCGGATAGGGTGTTGTGAGGGTATTGGCTGAAATCAGCAGGACTTTCATGGCGAATCTTTCCCACTATGAACGGCCACGGCCGTGACAAAGTTACCCAGGCCCAATAAAATAATCCCCTTTCCGTTTAAATCAACAGTCTCTTTCTCCGTCAGTATGGAAGAAATTTTCCCGGTTTTCAACAATGATACCGCAAGGACGGTTGCCACTGCCGAGGCCGAGGCAAACTCGCCCAGGTAACGGCGGTAATCAATGACCGGCCCGTTGAACCCGGCGGTTTGAATGAATAAATCCAGCTGTTTTCTGCCCATGATACGGGATGCAGCGGGCAAGCCGGCAAAAACAGCGCCAAAATCGAGGTTTATTTTTTCACCGCCCCCCAGGCTTTGTACCAGGGATGAAACCACATGAGGGTTTTCATTTACATTTTCATAAAATAAAGGTTTCAATCTCGGGCCTGAACCTGTTTTGCCCCGCCTCAACAGGAGTGCCCCCCCGCCGTCGGAAGACGTCGCAGCCTTTCTAACGGAAGCATCAAAAACCCCGGACAGCTCCGGATGAAATTCATCAGCCCCCATGACCAGAACTGGTTTATCTTTTTCTGTTGCCATAAGATGGGCAGACATCAATGCCTGCTCAAAGGAGTAGTCCCCGCCAGTGGTGGTGATGTTGGGGCCCTTGGCGCCAAATTTTATGGCAATTCGACCGGCCGTGGCATTGTGAACGGAACCCATGAAATCCGTGGGGCTTGAAAACCGTTCGTCTGTTTCGTACAGTGCTTTCAGGAAATCATGGGTTTCCGAAAGACCCCCCCATCCGGTGCCGAAAAAGACGGAGCCCGGTTCCTTGCCATCGTTAGCATCCTCAAAAGCGGCCGTGGCCAGGGACAGACCCATCCGCGAAAGCCGTTTGAGACGTCTGACAGCCCTGGCAGAAAGGGATCGAGAAATCTCTTTTTCAGAAAGCAATCCCTGGCAGTTGAGACCCTTGGCAAAAGCGTTCAGCGTCTCGGAGGTATGCCCTGCGCCCGTTAGACAGGCGATGCCTGCCACCTCCAAAGGGACGGGCAAAGGCACGGGCAACGGGGATGGGGAGCAGCCCTGGGTTTCTCCCTGGGTTTCCCCCTGTGTTTTCCCCTGTATTTCCCTAGACCTCCCGATTATAACACTCGCGTTACTGCCGCCAAAACCAAAAGCGTTTGACAGGACAGTCCTGATGGGAGCAACCGTCGATTCTTTCAACGGGCTCAATTTCAACCGGGGGTCGGGTGTGTGGCACCCCACACTACCCGGTGCCATACCTGCTTCAACGCACTTGGCCGAAACAACCGCCTCAATGGCCCCTGCCGCTGAAAGACTGTGTCCAAAGGTTCCTTTAACCGAAGAAACAAGCGGCTGTTGTTCATCAAACAGACGATTAAAGGCTTTGGCTTCCGCCAGGTCATTATCAATGGTGCCCGTACCATGGAGATTGACATAATCAATCTCAGATGGGCTTATGCCCGCATCTTTCAGGGCCCCTTTCATGGCGGAAAGTGCTCCGTCGCCTTCGGGGTCCGGAGAAGCGGGATGGTAGGCATCGCAGCTCAGCCCTGCGCTGAGGACCTCAATGGCCTCAGGATCGAGGTCTTTATCTTTGGCTTCAAGCATCAGCATCCCGGCCCCCTCGGAAACCGTGAGACCCCTGCGGTCCCTGTCCAGGGGGCGGGACCCCTGTGGGTCAATCAGTTGCAGGGAATGAAAACCGAAATAGGTGAGACGGCACAATGATTCAGCACCGCCCACCAGAATTTTTCTGAATTTTCCGGTTTTCAACAGGGCGAGCGCCATTGCGATGGCGGCACCTCCCGATGAGCAGGCGGTCGAGACTGTAATCACGGGGCCTTTGCATTTCAGTTTCAAGGCGAGATATTCGGCAACAGACCCGGCGGCATGGTACGAAAAGGAAAACAGAGATGGATTCAATTGCTTTTCTTTCAACAGCGCTTCCGTACGGCTCATCCCCCCGGTCGTACTGCCCATGACAATGGCATCCGGCGGGCCTTCCGTATGTTCAATGGCTTCTTCCGCCGCCATCAGGGCCAGTTGGTGCGTTCTTGGCGGTCCCTCGGGGGAAAAGGATTCTGTGACTTCTCCCACGGGAAAGAACAGGTCATTCGCTGTGGGGAAGAGGGTGAGCTCGCCGATACCGGTTTTGCCCTTTAAGAGGGCCGCCCAGTTCCGGTCCACACCGCTTCCCAGAGGCGTGACCAGTCCCATGCCGGCAATCAGAACGCGAATGTCCGTCAAAAGATCCCCTCTGGCGCTGTTTCCCCGATATGGGCGGCAAGCGCTTTCAAATTGGCGAAAACACGAGCTCCCAGTTCCTTGTTGTCAATTTTCACAGCGTAGTCCTTTTCAATCATGATGACCAGTTCCAGCACATCAATGGAGTCCAGGCCCAGTTCGCCGCCCACCAGCTGATCTTCTTCACCCATATCCTCAGGTGAGACATCTTCGAGTTTCAGGGTGTCAATTATTTTAATCCGCAGTTCATCGATCAGGTTGGCCATATGTTTTTCCCGTAAAAGGTCCATTTAAATATCAAAATATGAGATTGTCACTTTACAGAAACGACAAAGTATCGTAAGAATTTCCTAAAATATCACGATCCTTTGTTTCGGTCAATGTCAATTTCTCAAACTCGAACCCATATGATTTCAATATGTTGGGAGGATAAATTGTGACGATTGAGAGTGTAGAGAGACTGATTCCCCACCGGAATCGCATGAAGCTGGTTGACGAAATCATTGATGTCGATGAAAGAAAGGCTGTCACGGCATCCACGGTAACCGAAAACTGGCCCCTGTTTGAAGCGGGTTCGGCCAATTGTATTGTCCTGGTGGAACTGGTGGCCCAGACCGCTGGGGTGTGCATTGGATGGAAGGAATATCAGGCAAAGGGAAATAATCAGGGTGGCACCGGATGGATCGTGGGTGTAAAAGAAGCCGTCTTCCACTGTGATGCAATTCCGCTGAACAGCCGGATCATCACCGAGTCAGAAAGGGTCTTTCAGGTAGAACTTTATACCGAAATAGCGGGTGTCGCGCGCATGGGGGATCAAATTCTCGCAGAGATTAAACTGCAGGTGGTGCAATCCGATTCAAATGAACAGAAGGGGATATTATGAACAGCAAAGAGAGCTCCGTGGCGCTGGTGACTGGTGGAAGCCGAGGCATTGGACGCGCCATTTGCCTGGAACTGGCTAGAGAGGGCTATCATGTGGTGATCAATTTTCATTCAAACAGCCAGGCCGCTGAAGAAACCCTAGAGATAGTGAAAGGGGAGGGGGGGCACGGTGAGATCAGTCGTTTTGATGTGGCCAATGCCGAGGAGACCCAAAAAGCGATCGGAGACATGATTCATCGGCATGAGTATATCCATGTCCTGGTCAACAATGCGGGCATTACCTCAGATGGACTTTTTGTGTTTATGACCGAAAATGAATGGGACAGCGTTATCAATACCCATCTCAAGGGTTTTTACAACGTCACACGTCCCGTTCTGGAAAATATGGCGGCCCAAAAAAAGGGCAGTGTCGTCAGCATATCATCGGTTTCCGGCATCGTGGGTCACCGGGGACAGGCCAACTATTCGGCGGCCAAGGCCGGGATTATCGGCGCCAGCCGTGCCATCGCATCTGAAGTGGCACGTTTGGGTGTCAGGGTCAATGTGGTGGCACCGGGTTTGATTCAGACTGAAATGATCGAAGACATTCCAAAGGGACAGATCAAAGGACTGATCCCCATGGCCCGGGTGGGTCGGCCGGAAGAGGTGGCAACGGTGGTCCGATTCCTCTGCTCTGATGATGCGTCTTATGTGACCGGCCAGGTGATTTCCGTCAATGGGGGAATGGTTTAAGATGGCAAGAAATGGAAAATTGCGAAACCTCCGTTCAAAATGGCCGGCCATGTGTATGGTGTTTTTTTTTATGGCGGCTCCCTGTGCCCGGGGCGGGGACTGGGATCGGATTCGGGAAAAAGCGGTCGATATTCAAACCATCAGCGCGAAATTTGTTCAAGAAAAACACCTGGAAATTCTGATAAAACCGTTAATATCCAAAGGGGCATTTTATTTCAGGGCTCCGGGATCACTGAGGTGGGAATATTTTTCCCCCATACAGAGCATCCTGCTCATGCACGACGGGAGGGTACGCCGCTTTATCGGTAGTGAAAGCGGCTTCAAGGAGGACGCCAGTCCGGGCCTTCAAGCTATGGAAATGGTGCTTCAGGAGATTACCCTCTGGCTGAAGGGAGAATTTACCGATAACCCCGATTATCATTCGTCTCTTGAGGGGGATAACAAAATCGTGATGGTGCCCAGGAACAAAGCATTTGCAAAAATCATTCAAAAAATTGAAATCCTGCTCTCGGATCGCCCCGGCGTGATTGAAACCGTCACCATATATGAAGGCAAAACCTCTTTTACGAGGATCCGCTTTCAGGATGTCAAGATCAATCAGGGCGTGGTGGACACTCTTTTTGAGTCCATCCCGTAGGAAAGCCTGGTGAAATTCGAAATGAAAAGGTGCAAGACCCGAAGTCTGACGCTCTTCCTGTTGGGGATGTTGTTTTTGACGGCCTGCGCCGGCATGCCCCGTATCAACGCCATCGATACCGCCCGGGCTTCAAAAACCATTAAGGCATGCGAAAACGCATTTCCTGATGGCAAATGGCAGTTTGCCCACGTCATTGAGGCAAATCTTCCCGGAGGTCGGGACGCTCAGCTGATCGGGGTCACCGAGGTGTCAAACCGCCCGAAACGGATTCATGCGGTCATGATGACCATTGAGGGCCTTGTGCTCTTCGATGGTTTGGCGCTCTTTGATGCTCTGGAAGACAATAAATTGACCATCAACCGGAGTGTTGCGCCTTTTGATTCCATTGGCTTTGCGAAAGGATTAATGGAAGACATCCAGTTTATTTTTCTTAAACCTGATGGTGCACCCATTGATGCGGGCATCACCGAAGATGGATTCGAGGTATGCCGCTACCGGGTTTCAGGCGATGCGGTCATCGATGTGATGGTTCGTCCGGATCGCATTTTTGAAATCCGACAATACGGAAATGAGCGATTGATCAGAAAGGTTGTTTTCACACTGAGACCGGGGGCTATCCCCGAAAAAATCGATTTTACGGCATACGAACCCGCCGAATATCGTCTGAACCTGCGGCTGATCAGTGCGGAACAGATAACAGACTGACAGGAATTCTTATGAAATTTAAACTCATCTATCCCAAGTGGGCAAAGCTTGAAAAGCAGACTGAATTTCATCTGCCGCCCCATGGGCCCGTTGTTTTTGCCGCCACCCTTCCGGACCATGTGGACGTGGAATTTATTGACGAAAACCTGGAAGAGATCCCTTTCGATGATCCGGTGGATTTTGTGGGTATCTCCATGATGCTGACCATTCAGGTGAAAAGGGGTTGGGAGATTGCCGATAGTTACCGCAAAAGGGGCATTAAAGTCATATTTGGGGGTATCGCCACCATGCTGCATGCCGAGGAAACCCTGCCGCACGGAGACGCGGTTTTTCTGGGAGAAGCGGAAGGGCGTATGGAAACGGTTTTTTCGGACTTTTCAAAAGGAGATCTTCAGCCCGTCTATGACTACCTCAATGATCGTCCCCCCATCGAAATGGTAGGCACTGCGCGGCGCGACATTTTAAATCAGACCCTTTACAATTACCGTGGCGTACAGATGGTGGACCTGGTTCACGCCTCCAGGGGATGCCGTTTTCATTGCTACCCCTGCGCCGTGGCCTATCTGGGAGGGCAGGTGTTCAGACCGCGTCCCATTGACAAGGCCATCGCTGAGATGGAGAGCATTGACAACAACCGCTTGTTTATTGTCGATAACTCCCTGGCCCAGAACACCCAATGGGAGCTGGACCTGTTCCGGGAAATGATCCCCCTTAAAAAGAAATGGTGCAGCCACCCCATTGAAGATAACCCCGAAGTTCTGGATCTTGCGTCCCAGGCCGGGGCCTGGTATGTGTATCAGGCGGTGTTTGATACCTCCGACTACATCAGGGACCGGATCAAGCGATATCATGATCATGGCATTTCGGTGGAAGGCACCGTCCTCCTGGGCCTGGACCACCACACGGAAGACTATATTAAAAACCTCATCGATTTTCTGCTGGAGATCGATCTGGACCTGGCGGAGTTCACGGTGCTGACCCCATTCCCTCATACCAAAGCGTTTCAGGATTTGAAAAAGCAGGAACGCATCTTTTCCTTCAATTGGAATGATTATTCGGCGGACCGGGTCGTCTATCAGCCGAAACACATGTCGCCCGAGAGGCTGCTGGAATTCTTCTATTATGCCTGGGACACCTTTTATGAGGATGAAAGCCAGCAAATGAAGATGTTCAAACTGCTTCAGAAAGTAGTTGAACAGGAAAAGCGTGACAACACCTTCAGGCCCCGAAAGCGCGAGTTGGCAAAACAGGCCTTCGGCAGGAAGTCATGAGGAGGGTATTAAGGGTCTTCACGTCGTCAAAAACGGAGACTATGAAAAAAATGGTGTCAGAGTCCTTCCGATTCACACATTTTGCAGGGAGCTTTGTTTGCCATAGCAAATACCATTAGAGGATGAAGCGGGTCTAGTCCAGCTTGTGCGCACGAATCTCCTTAATTTCAAGAAAGATGGGAAAATCTGTAATCTGCCCCTTTACGCCATACCGGTGCTGTCCCGTATATTCAAGAAGCAAAATGGATAATGAAATTTTCAGGAAAATTATGGGATGGCATGGGATAGTCTTGATGTTCCTTATCCTCCTGCTGTTCCCTGCCGGCAATCTCCTGGCCGAAACACCCGCCCCTGAACCTGATATTCCCTTTGATGAGAGGATTTGGAAGGGAATGGAAACGGGTGTTGAGGGCCCCATCGGTCTTCATTATTACTTTAAGAATGGTTTTCGTACGGAAAGCTCCGGCGGTAACCTCAAGATCAAAATCGGCGGAGAAGCGAGACTCGATGGTGGGTATATCGGTGCCAACGGAATACTGAAGAGCGCATACACGGACCTTCCGGGCTGGAAGGGGCGTTTTCGGGAGTTGAAAGTTCGTCTGTCGGGGAGCCTGTATGAAAACTGGAAATTCCGGTTCGACATGGACTTTGCCAATGTGCGCCAGATCAAGGACATCTGGGTCAGCTACGGGAAAATCCCTTTCCTAGGGGAGGCCAAGGCCGGTCATACGAAGGTGCCTTTTTCCCTGGAAGGATTCATGAGCAATTCAAAACGCACTTTCATGGAAACCGCCCTTCCGGTGGAAGCGTTTTTCCCGGGTCGAGACATCGGTATCCTGTGCCAGAATGCGGTCCTGAATGAGCGCATGACCTGGGCCGTGGGCTATTTTCTGATTTCCGGAAGTTTCAGTGATGTGGCCGGTGCCACCAACTATTTGAGCGAGGCTTTTGGTTCCGCCGTGAACTTGAGGGTGACCGGCCTTCCCCGCTATGAAGATGACGGCAAGAATCTCCTCCATGTGGGTTTTTCCTACAGCCACCAGTTTCGGAACGATACCCGGGAAAGGTCGCAGTTGAAAGTGCGGGCCCATCCCGAAACGCGCCTCGTCGACGACACTTTTGTAAACACGGGGAAATTCTACACGGAGGCAGTGGATCTTTTCGGTTATGAGGCGGCCATGGTTCGAGGGCCCCTGTCTGTCCAGGGCGAACTGTTCCAGCAGTTCGCTAACGCGGAATCGGTGGGGGATCCGGGATTCTGGGGCTTTTATGTGTATGGGAGCTATTTTTTGACCGGTGAACATCGGCCATATGACCGGTCTAAGGGCATTTTTAAGGGTGTGACGCCCACGAGTGCCTTCCACTTCACAGGAGGTGGATGGGGGGCTCTGGAGGCTGCCTTCCGCTTCTCATATGTGGATCTCAACAGCCAGGGAATTCAGGGGGGTGAGGAGGTCGATCTCACCGCTGGTTTCAACTGGTACCTGAACAGTAATACCCGTATCATGTTCAATTATGTCCATGCCCGCGTGATGGATCGCGATGCCCCCCCCATCGATGGGGGAAATGCCAACATCTTTCAGGTGAGGTTTCAGTTTGTGCTCTGAGTTGGATCGCTTGCAAAAATTCTTAAAGACAGCGAAGCTCTTCTAACCATTTAGTCGCGATGGGTGGTGAACATGAATCATATGAACGTAAGCCGGAAACGGCTTTTAACCAAAATGGAGCAGGAAGTGAAGGGGTACGGGATAGAGACCTGCTTTGGCGCCGGCGACTGCCCCAACCGCGCATGTCATACTGACGATCTTCCGGAAAGAATGGAGAAGGTTCTGGATGGAAAAGACCTGAAAGAATTTTTGATACGGAAAGTGAAAGGACCATTAAAGATGCACCATGAATTCCGGGTGTCGGTTTCCGACTGCCCCAATGGGTGCTCCCGACCCCAGATAGTCGATTTTGGTCTGCTGGGAGCTGAAAGACCGAAGGTGTCAAAGGAACCTTGCAGCGCTTGCGGGGCCTGCGAAGAGATCTGCAAAGAAGAGGCCGTTCTCTTGCAGGGGGAAACGGTCCGGATTGATGAATCCAGATGTCTGGCTTGCGGGCAATGTATCGGGGTATGCCCGACCGGAACCCTCATCTCAGCGGAGAAGGGATATCGAATCCTACTGGGGGGCAAGCTGGGAAGGCATCCCAGGCTGGCGGAAGCGTTGCCTTCCATTTATTCCCCTGTGGAAGCTCTGGAGATGCTGGATCTTTGCTTGGAGCACTACCAGCAGTTTTCCGTTCAAGGGGAACGGTTTGGAGAGATCCTGGAACGGAAACCATTGGGGGTCAAACCTTGATTAGTGATTAAGGTTTGACCTCTCAACCGCCATTCTACCCTTCACCCGAAGGCAGGAAGTTCTTGGATTTGCGGACCAGATAGATGGCCACGGCTAAAATGAATACGGTAACGGAGAGCAGTCCGATTTCCACCATGTCCTGCCGGAAGGTAAGGGATGCCCCCACATTACCGGCGGTGCCCGCCACCACGGCCGTCAGCACCAGGATGCGCCGCACCGATGCGATAATGCCCACCACGAGAATGGGTTCCACCTGAAGTGTGCCGACCTTCAGGAAGGCAACTGTGGTGTAGACGACCTGGGCCAGCATGAGTGTGAGCAGGGCCTGGTCGAATAGCTTGATGGTTGCTGTTGCGAATTCTCCCTTGAAATAGAGGGGGACGCCTTCCACGACAATGAAGACGAGGAAAATAACGGCTACGACAATGAGCAGCGCACCCACAGCCCAGTAAATTCCCCTCTCAGCCCATTCGGCCCAGTATAAAGCACTTTTTTTCATTTGAATCTTCCTCCCTTTGGCAACTGTGTGGCGGCGATTATCGAGGCTGGTTTCCAGTTCAGAAGCGCACCGGCCTGACAAAGGCTTCTTTGCCCGCATATACGGCTGCAATTCCCAGATCTTCTTCAATACGGAGTAGCTGGTTGTACTTCTCGACCCGTTCTCCCCTGGCCGGAGCGCCGGTCTTCAGGTGGCCCGTGTCCAGGGCCACGGTCATGTCCGCGATAAAACTGTCCACGGTCTCGCCGCTTCGGTGTGAAACAAATGCCCCCCACCCGGTTCGCTGACACATCCTCACGGCCCGGATGGTCTCGGTAAGGGTTCCGATTTGATTCAATTTTATCAGGGCCGCGTTGGCACAGTTTTCGCGAATACCCCGGGAGATGTATTCGACATTGGTGACAAAAAGGTCGTCTCCCACCAGTTCAATTTTGTCTCCTAAGCGGCTGTTCAGAATTTTCCAGCCCTCCCAATCGTCTTCAGCCAATCCGTCTTCAATGGATATGATGGGGTAGGCATTCATCAGTTTTTCGTAGTAGTCCACCATCTCTTCGGAAGTGCAGGTGCGGTTCTCGGTGCGCAGGTTGTAGCGGCTGTCATGAAAAAATTCGCTGGCCGCGGGGTCCAGTGCAATCCCCACATCGGCACCAGGTTTGAGTCCTGCCTTCTCAATCCCCTTGATGATGACCTCCAGGGGTTCCTCGTTGGAAGAAACACTCGGGGAAAAACCCCCCTCATCCCCGACACCCACGTGATGACCGGACTCCATGAGAACGGATCGCAGGGCCTGATAAATTTCACAGGCCCATTGCATGGCCTCCCTGAAACTCCCCGCGCCATAGGGGCCGATCATGTATTCCTGGAAGTCTGAACCCTGCCAGCGGGCATGGGCACCACCATTTATGATGTTCAGCATGGGAACGGGAAGGCGCACGGCACCCGGCCCTCCGAGGTATTGATACAAAGGAAGACCGGCGGCCATGGCCGCTGCCCTTGCCACGACCAGGGAAACGCCCAGGGTGGCGTTGGCCCCCAGCCTGCCCTTGTTGGGGGTCCCGTCCAACAGCAGCAGTTTCTCATCAATATCCACCTGCCGGTGAGCATGAATCCCCATCAACGCATCGTTGATGACGCCGTTTACGTTTTCAACTGCCTTGAGTACGCCTTTTCCCCCATAGCACCTTTTATCGCCATCACGCAGTTCCAGAGCCTCTCTGGAACCCGTGGAAGCCCCTGAGGGAACGCCTGCTCGAGACCGAATTCCTGATTTCAGGGTAACCTCCACTTCCACCGTAGGATTACCGCGACTGTCTAAAATCTGACGACCCAGAACCTGTTTGATTTCTGTCTTTCCTTGTTTGCTCATCTCTTTCCCCTTTCTTTTCAATGGGTGTTACGTGTATCCGCGAGAATTGTATTAATCTTCAGGCCAGAAATGCGACCGAAATGACGTAAGTTGCCGGTGACGAGTTGCAAGTTATGGCTCACGGCTGTGGCGGCAATCTGGAGATCCGCATCTGGCAGGATTGTTCCTATTTTCTCAAGATGAGCCCGGATTTTGCCAAAGACTTTAGCTGTGTCAATATCATAAGGCAGGACGGTTACAGACGGGAGAATGCGTTGTTCTATGTTGGATAGATGTCGATGGCAGGCCTGGGAGCGGTACGCGCCTTTGTATAGTTCGCCTATTACCACGGCACTGGTGAATTGTTCTTCACGGGAAACCCTCAAGAGCCAATTGATATAGGCCATTGCAGGACGAGGGCGCAAGAGCTCTGAAATTGCGTCGGTGTCAAACAGAAATGCCATGGTCAGTGCTCATAATCTGCGGTGTCTCGTTGTCCCTGGCGTGGAGAGCTGTCCAATAGGGTAGCCAGTTCCTCGGAGTCTTCCCAACCGCCCGCGATACCGGCAAGTCCGCTTTCCGGTCCGGCTTTCCTTAAACGCTCGATGTGTTCCAGATCTCCGGCGCGAACGAGCGCGGCGACCGGTTTGCCATGCCTGGTAATGAGCACCGGAGAACCGCCTTCGACTTGTCGGATACAATCTGAAAAAGTAGCCTTTGCTTTCGCAACTGATATGCTTTTGTCCATGATCAACCCCCAATTATGGTCATTATGACCATTGTGACCTAAATGTCAAGTCGCATTTTATAAAATCAGGAATTCTCATTTTGAAAAGACATCTGTGAGAGCGGGTTCGGGGCCGCGAAACGTCGCAGCAAGATGCCATTTAAACAACGTTTTACAATAATGATATAGAGATATGGCGCCTGTGTTCTTGAACGTTTCCATTTCTCGACTTCAGGTCGGTTACCAATTACCCATTTTGGCTTTGGGCTGTTTTGGGTAATTGAATCAAAGCGTTTTCTTTACAATAAAATATTGACAAGCTATCTTTCCTCTGATAGAAATCAATCAAACGTTTGTTTGGGTTTTTATGATCATGACAAAAAAAGCAGATAAGATTAAAGAAATTCATGGTGTTGTAACCCGGTTGTTTGCCCGGAACGGGTATCACAACACCTCCATGCGGGAAATCGCCAGGGGGCTTGGGATGAACCAGTCCTCCCTTTACCATTACTTTGACAGCAAAGAAGATATCCTGTACGCCCTGATCAACGATGCCATGGACGATGCTCTGAACACCCTGGAAGAAATCTGCAAAACCGATATTTCGCCCCACGGTAAACTCAACCGGGTCCTCAGCTTTTACACCAATTTTTATGCGGGAGATCAGGATCGCCTCCGGTTGCTGGTGAACGAACAGGGCAACCTGGGGGAAGACTATCGCCGGGTTCTCATCAAAAAGGAACGGCGCTATGTACACCTCATTCAGTCCATTTTAAAGGCCCTGGCCGATGAAGGCCGAATGAAGCCTGTTCCGCCTGTTGTGGCCACCTTCGCTTTTTTCGGCATGGTTCACTATACCATCAAATGGTACGACAGGGATGGTTCGGTAAAATCCGGTGAACTGGCGGATTATTTTCTGGAAATTTTTACGAAAGGCATTTTTCTGTAGCAACAAAGGAGTAAACTTTTATGGTCTCTTTTCCAGCCCTTGTCGTTCAGGGAGACGGCGGCATCTCAGGTCATGTTTACATGTGGATCATCGCCGTTGTTGCCCTCACCATATTTGCATTCATTATTCGAAGCCGCATCGCCCTCCTTCTGGCCGGCCAGAAAGATCCCCGGTTTTCAAACTTGAAGCAGCGTTTTCTGGATCTGATCGAATACGGTTTCATTCAAAAGCGCCAGCCGCGGTACCTGTGGGCAGGTGTGATCCATATGATGATATTCTGGGGGTTTGTGGTGCTGGGATTAAGGTCCCTGGATCTGGTGACCGAAGGCCTGGGATTTCCCATCTTCCGGCCGTTCATGCACAGCCCGTTGGGTGTATTTTACAATTCCGTCAAAGATATCTTTGAACTGATTGTGCTCGTGGCCTGTATATGGGCCATTCTCAGGCGAGCCATTGTGAAACCCGAGCGATACGAAGGGAGCCACACGGTAGAAGCGTATCTGGTGCTGGGGCTGATCAGTTTCCTCATGATGACCGACATGCTCTTTGAAGGGAGCGGGATACTGCTCACCGGCGAGGCAGGGGAATGGCTTCCGGCGGCATGGATCGGGACACTTTTTCTGCCGAAGAACAACCCCGGAGTTCTCTCGGTGATTTTTCGGTCCACATACTGGCTTCATATTCTGGCTTTTTTTGTGTTTCTGAACATGCTTCCCCTGTTCAAGCATTTTCATATTATTACGGCGCTTCCCAATGTGTTTTTCAGGAAATTGAATAAAG
>CAZPQA010000041.1:11487-26231 GCA_964588535.1 uncultured Desulfobacteraceae bacterium | reverse complement strand
ACCGATGAGTTCATGACACTTTCCGGTAAAGTGGCTCTCTATTTGAACCAGCACCTGCGCGGACTGAGATGGGTCGGAATTGGCCTGGCCGTTATCGTGGTGGCCTATATTTCCATCTGGGCTTACATGAAGCATACCAACAAAATGGGGCAGGAAGCGTATAATGTGGCCTACGATACCCTGGCCCAGAGTCTTCAATCTGAAGAGGCGGATGAAGAAGGCTTGAAAAAATCGGAGGGACTTTTTGAAGGGGTAATCAAGGATTACGGCATGAGCAGGGCGGCGGATCTGGCACTGGCTCAGGTGGGGCATGCAAAGTTCACAAACAAACAATATGATGACGCCATTGATTATTACGAGGAGTTTTCGACGAAATCGTCGGACAATGAGGCTTATGAAACTCTGACACTTCTGGCACTGGCGGCGTGTCACGAAGCCAAGGGGGAAATGAAAAAAGCCGCCGGGATTCTGGATGGCATTATAGAAACCTCCGACAACCCTTTCAGGGAGAACGCCATGTTAAATCTGGAGCGTATATACAGGCTTGACAACCAGCCCGAAAAGGCGGATGAGATTTTAAAAACTTTTGCCAAAGAATATGCCAATTCGCCTTTTTATCCAATGGTCAAGGCCCGAATATAAGGGCTGATTTTACCCTCCATACGCACCTTTTTTTTTGATTCTATTTCCTTCATGTCCACCCATTAACGATTTAAGGGCCTCGACAGAAAATTGGTGGCCTTTTTTCTTGACAGTCTCTGTCTTCTTTCTTTATAGTTACGATGTAGCTAAAATATAGCTTTTGGGGAGAGCAGAATATGGTTATCACAGAAATTTTGGCAAGAAACGCCGGCATGTACGGAGATGAGATTGCTCTTGTTGAGCGAGATCCCGGAAAGGGTACGCGGACGACCTTGACTTGGAAAGAATTTGATGAGATGGCCAACCGGATCGCCAATGGTTTGCTTGCCAAGGGTGTGAAACGAGGCGATAAAGTCATCCACCTGATGATGAATTGTTTGGAATGGCTCCCCGCCTATTTCGGCATTCTGCGAACCGGTGCATGGGCGGTTCCGCTGAATTTTCGGTTTACCGCTGAGGACATCGGATATTGCGCGGATATTGTGGAAGCCAAAACCATGGTTTTCGGCGAGGAGTTTATCGGGCGCATCGATGACACCAGGGAAAATTTGAAGACCATCAATGATTTCATATTTGTGGGACCCGATGACCTGAAGCCTTCCTATGCTGAATCCTTTGTTGATTTCCTTGAAGCGAGTTTGCCCGATGATCCCGGGAAAGAGATCAATCTCATGGATGAGGCCGCGCTCTATTTTACTTCCGGCACCACGGGAACCCCCAAGCCGATTCTTCTGACCCATCGGAATCTGGAAACGGCCTGTATCACTGAAAACCGCCATCACAACCAAACCCATGAAGACACGTTTCTCTGCATTCCGCCCCTGTATCATACCGGCGCCAAAATGCATTGGTTCGGGAGCTTTATTGTGGGGGGCAAAGGTGTCATTTTGAAAGGGATCAAACCGGAGTGGATACTGGAAGCCGTGAGCGAGGAAGAGGCCACCATTGTCTGGCTGCTGGTACCCTGGGCCCAGGATATCCTCATTGCCATTGAGAACGGGGACGTCAACCTGGGCGATTATAAATTGGATCAATGGCGGTTGATGCACATTGGCGCTCAGCCGGTTCCGCCAAGTCTGATTAGGAACTGGAAAAAGGTTTTTCCATCCCACGATTATGATACCAACTACGGTTTGAGTGAGACCACGGGGCCGGGTTGTGTCCATTTGGGAATGGAAAACCTTCACAAGGTGGGGGCCATCGGGGTTCCCGGATTTGATTGGGAGTGCAGAATCGTTGATTTTAACCTGAAGGAAGTGCCAAAGGGAGACCCGGGCGAGCTTATGGTCAAAGGCCCCGGCGTCATGAAAGAATACTATAAAAACCCTGAAGCCACCCAGAGCACCCTGATGGATGGATGGTTACTCACCGGCGATATGGCCCGTTTCGATGAAGACGGATTTATCTGGCTTGTGGATCGTAAGAAGGATGTCATTATTACAGGCGGTGAAAACATTTTCCCCGTGGAAATTGAAGCGTACCTCATGGAAAATCAAAACCTGCAAGACGCGGCGGTCATCGGCATTCCCGACGAACGTCTGGGGGAGATCGCAGCGGCTGTGCTCAAAGTCAAACCGGGCGCCTCTTTGAGCGAGGAAGAGGCCTTCAGTTTTTGTGAAGGACTGCCGCGGTACAAGAGGCCCCGCAAGATCTTTTTTGATGAAGTTCCCAGAAACCCCACGGGAAAGATCGAAAAACCCAAACTCAGGAAAAAATATGCAGGCATGGCTGAAAGCTTTAAGCTCTAACTAGAAACGATCGGAGGAAAAAATGCACAAATTGCTGACAGACTCTCCAGGAGAAAAAATGCTCTTACTGGGCAACGAGGCCATTGCCCGTGGCGCTTTAGAGGCGGGCGTATCATTTGCCACATGTTATCCGGGCACGCCTTCTTCTGAAATCCCCATGAACTTTCTCAACATCAGCCTGGAATCAGACCTCTATTTTGAATACTCCACCAATGAGAAGGTCGCCATGGAAGTCGCCGCTGCCGCAGCTGTTTCAGGGCTCAGGACCATTGTGACCATGAAGCATGTGGGACTCAATGTTGCAGCAGACCCCTTGATGACGCTGGCCTATGTGGGCATCAAGGGCGGCATGGTGATCATTAACGCGGATGATCCATCGCTCTTTTCCAGCCAGAACGAACAGGATAACCGTTACTTTGCCAGGCTTGCCGGCTTGCCCATGCTGGAACCCACCACCAGCCAGGAAATGAAGGATATGACCCTTACGGCTTTTGAAATGTCCGAAGCCCTGGAACTTCCGGTCATTATCAGGACCACCACGCGATTGGCCCATGTGAGAGGGGCGGTGGAACTGGGTGATCTGAAACCCATCACGAAAAAAGCCACCTTCGAGAAGAACCCCTTCCGTTTTGTGACGGTTCCCGCGGTTTCCAGAAATCTTCATAAAGTGTTGCTAGGGAAAATTGATCAAGCCTCTGAAATTTCCGACAGTGATTCCTACAACGAGGTAATCGGAACCGGGAAATGGGGTATTGTCGCCAATGGCGCCTGCTTCAACTATGTGAAAGATGCGGTTTCGGATTTGGGGATTGGGGATAAGGTTTCCATCCTGAAATTGGTGATGTCATGGCCCCAGCCGGAAACCCTTTGCATCGATTTTATGAAAAAAATGGATAAGGTCCTGGTGGTGGAAGAACTGGAACCCATCAATGAAACCGAACTGAAGGCCATGGCCCAGGAAAACGGCATTACCATCCCCATAAAGGGGAAAGGGGTCGGCGCATTCTCACGCCTTTATGAATATGATCCCGGCATGGTACGTCAGACCATTGCCGACTATTTCGGCATAGCGTATAAGGCCCCAGCGCAATTGGATATTTCGGGTACACCGGATCTGCCGGCGAGACCCCCCAACCTCTGCGCCGGGTGTCCCCACCGCGCCACCTACTATGCCATCAAACAGATTTATGGGCCGGATGCCATCTTTCCAACGGATATCGGGTGTTACACCCTGGGCGTTCTGCCGCCCATTTCCATGGCGGATTTTGTTATCTGTATGGGTTCTTCCGCCAGCTCCAGTTGCGGTTTTGCACAGGCAACCGACCAGAAGGTGGTCTCCTTTATCGGCGATTCCACTTTTTTCCATTCCGGCATTACGGGTCTTGTTGATGCCGTTCACAATAACCACAAATTTACCCTGGTTATTCTGGACAACGGCACCACGGCCATGACCGGCCACCAGATTCATCCCGGTGTGAATACGGAACCCATGGGAATAGAACGGACGCGCATCTCTATTGAAGCCGTGGTGCGAGGCGTAGGGGTTCAGGATGTGCATGTAATCAAACCTTTTAAGCTGAAGAAAGCCATGGAGTCCATCAAAAAGGCCATGGAATACGACGGCATATCGGTCATCATTTCGGAAGAGCTGTGTCCGCTGTTTGCCAAGGCCACGAAGCAGTTCAAGAAGACCAAACCTTTCCGCATCAATCATGACAAGTGCAAGAACCACAGGGACTGCATCAATCTTCTGGCGTGTCCGGCCATGTATCTGGAAGGGGATCGAGTGGAAATTGATAAAATCGCTTGCATCGGCTGCACCGTGTGCGCTCAGGTTTGTCCGGAGAACGCCATTGTGCCCGTGAAAGAGGGATAGGGAGGCTCTAAAATAATGGAAACAAAGAGATTGGTATTTATCGGTGTGGGCGGTCAGGGAAACCTTCTTGCTTCCCGGTTGTTGGGCGAAGCAGCGCTCTTAATGAATATTCCCGCGGTCGTCAGTGAAATTCACGGTATGGCCCAGCGGGGCGGCATTGTGGAATCAGCGGTGTTGTTAGGGGATGTACAAAGTCCCATCGTCTCCAGCTCGGAAGCCGATGTGTTGATCGGTTTTGAGCCTTTGGAGACGCTGCGTGCCCTCGGAAAGTGCAATCAGGATACGGTGGTTATCACCAACACCCATCCCCTGCCGCCATTTACCGTAGCGGTGGGACAAGGGACCTATCCTCCGGTGGAAGAAACCCTTCAATTTATTCGTGAAAGAGCCAAGAAAGTGATTGAGCTGGATGGAAATGCCATCGCGGAAGAGGTGGGCAACCCACTCTCTTTGAACATGGTCATGCTGGGTGCGCTCATTGGCTCGGGGACGACCCCCATTGGCGCTGAAGAGATGAAGAAAGTCCTGTCAACGTCCACCAAAAAGGCCTTTCTGGAGTCCAATTTGAAGGCCTTTGGCCTGGGAATGGCGAAGGCGGCTTAAACGTCGGCTTTACCAAAGGATTGAAAAAACAAAAAGGCATCGGTCTGAAAACGACCGATGCCTTTTTTTCTGTTCAAGCTTCCTTCTGAAAACGGCTTTTTCTTAAAAGTATCCGTTTCATAACGTCCTCTTCCATAATTTCAAGATCTGAAAGCAGGATTTTGCCATTGACGTCATGCCGGACCACGGGAACGTTTGAACTGATATACCCGTAACGCAGGCCATATGCGTTGTTTTCATCCAGAAGTACCGTTCCGGAGGGCAGCTGTGAGGGTTGATTCATGCCGGACTGCTTTAATACGTGAATCAAATAGTTCTTACCGGTTGAAGAGGCCATATGGTTTGAATCAAAGGATCTTTTGAGCATGGCATCCTCTGTATAAAGAAGTTCCAGGTTGGGGAACACGCTCAAAATATTCATGTGCACCGCCACCCGAAACCCCGCATCATCCAACCGGTCTTTCAGGGTTGCGATGCGTCGATAATTATCCCGAATGTCGTCTGCATCCCCGTAGGGAAGGTCCAGGATTACGGATATCTCCAAGAATATGCTTCTGTCCAGATATTGAATCATGTTTTCCACAGCCTGTTCAATGTCCCGGTAGAGATACCCTTTTGCCACATGCTCCAAGGTAAAATCAGAGGTTGATTCCAATCCGATGAGCAGGCAGTTCACATATTTGTTGATAAATTCGATATAACTTTTGTCCCTCAGCAATGTGATGCCGGTGAAAATGGTGATGTGGTATTGGGAAATCTGTTGAAGAATTTCCTGAACAACGGGTGAATGGGGACGGTAGTAGGAGTCAATGAAACGGATGTGTCTGGAATTGAACCCCTCCATAATTCCATGGATCGCATCCACAGCACTTTGGATCTCCAGATTCTTCAGAAAATCCATACGCGGCAATTCCTTATATGTGCAGAATTTACACTTGCCGTACCAGCACCAGTTGTTGAACCCGAGATGAACCGGAATTTCCGCCTTTCCCTGATAATGGGGCGTCAGGAAGTCACAGCGGCATTCAAAAATAGACCCATAGTCATTTTCGGTAATTTGGCCGTCTTCCCAGTTTTTGATGATTTGGTACAGATCGGTTGTGAGATCAACATTGCCTGAAATGATAATGAGATTATCCCGGAGCGATGATTTCTCAACCCCCATATTGAATAAGAATTGCCGGAAAAAAACAGGCGACAATCCGATATTGACAAGCGGACCACCCAGGATAACTTTTTTCCCATTTTCCAGCAGATTCCTTACGATCAGCAAATCACAGAAATTGATGCAGGTAAAAATGATGTGCTCCGCCTCAAATTCTTCCCGGATAAACGCATCATAATACCCATGGGCCATGAAAACATAAAAAACATTGTACACCATGTATTTCTGTTCCAGAAAGGAAATGACATTTGAAGAAAAACGGGAAGCCGCCTTTTCCATAATACCATCGTACAAAACCTTGTCCTTGTTTGAGTCGTAAGTCTTGACAGGTATATGACTGAATTGGACTTCAAGGTTCTTGTTGCGGAGCAGATTTTCCGTCATAATTCGGGTTGCCATGGGATAAAAAGGCTTGAATAATGGCGGATATACATAGGCAACTTTCATTTTTTATGATCCCTGTCTGATAAATGGCCTTCGGTTTGCGGTTATACTTTCAGGTTGTATTCTTCGGTGATTTCGGCAAGTGTCTCAAAGATCGGCATCTTTTCCAATCCCCTCTTCTTTACGGTATCCAGAACCTCGTTAAGGAACATGAGCCTGGACCAGTCAAAAGGTTTATTTTTGAGACCCTGCACTTTTTCGATGGTCAGACGCCTTGGGAAACTAGCGGGAATTTCACGGCCCAGGGCCTTGAATGCCAGCATGGTGCGAACACATTTGTCACATTGGCAACAGTTGGTATCGGGAAGCGTATGGAATTTGTATTGTCCTTCCCAGCAGACCTTGAGATTTTCCAGGGCTTCAGGCCACGAAAACAGGGCTTCCAGCTTTTCCATCCTTGTAAACACCGTATCGTGGTGAATTTTAAAGCTGTTGCTGGAAAGGAGTCGGTCCGTCAGGGGATGGCTCCCCCATGGACGTAGATGAAGATAAGAATGACTGCTGCCGATAAGGCACCCCCCCCACATGGTGCGAAAAAGGGACGCAACCGATGCGATGACACAGGCGTGAGCCATCCAGAATCTTTTAATGGAAAGTAGATATTTCAAATTGGTTCTGACGTTCAGAAAGGTTAAATGGGGGAAGGAACCCAAGAGTTTCCGGTTTCTTTCGACAACATTTCTGCACTGCTCATCGTAGTTGATGTTCACATCAAAGCCTTCAATGTACAGGATGGCGTTCACATCAAGCAATTTTCTTTTAATAGGGCCTTTTCTTAAAATGTGATTCAACGCGCTGAAGGCCCCATCCACACCTCCGGAAAAACTTAAAATCACCTTGTTGTTGCACGGTGTCTCTTCTCTCTCATCGTCGGCCACGATATTAATGGGGTAGTATTTATCAGGAAACCACGTGCTGAAAATAATCCGAAATTCTTCCAGATTGTCCAGGAGGGACGTGGAAACCGGGCCATGCACCCGCAGCGTTGCCCTGTCCTCCATGGCCTTCAGCAAGGCCGCGATAACAAACGGGTCCATCAGATCGCAGGAAACGTATTTCCATTGGTCGTGAGGAACCGAGTACCATAGTTTCAGGTCTTCATCATAAGACCGCTTGAAATCGATATTGATTCGCATCCGGCCGTTTTCATCGTTGCTTTCAACTGGGCCAGGATAAAGATCTAAATACCGCATGCATGCTCCTTGAGACCTTTGCAGAATGAATTATTTGTCAGTTGTCTTTATTGTTCGGCAGAACAGGATCAAAGGCCAAACCTTTTAATGCTGGAGAGACGGGGAAAAATAGGGGCCTATTTCTCGTTGTTTTGCAGTTTTTCATGCAGTTCACGGATCCGGTTGCTGAGCGCCTTGCAGATGTGAAGGGCAATCTGCGGATATTCTCTAACGATTTCGGTGAACTCCTGTTTATGGAGTACCAGAAACCGGGAGTCCTCCGCGGTCTTGATGGAGGCTGAGCGAACCGTGTCTTCCAAAAGCGCCATTTCACCAAAATAGTCCCCGGCCCCCATACGGGCGAGTTCGATCTCGCGAGCGCCCTCTTTTTCCACACCTTTGATCACAGAAACCGTTCCTTTGATAATCAGGTACATGGTTTCGCCAGCTTCGCCTTCCTTTATGACAAATTCATCCTTTCCGCAATCCAGCTCTTCCGTTATGGATGCAAT
This sequence comes from uncultured Desulfobacteraceae bacterium, assembly GCA_964588535.1. GTDB lineage: Bacteria > Desulfobacterota > DSM-4660 > Desulfatiglandales > Desulfatiglandaceae > NaphS2. Next base: position 18,069 of record CAZPQA010000041.1, on the reverse strand, counting down.
GGCAGCCAGTTCACTCACGGAAAGCCCTTCAAATATGTTGATCCCCTTCACCCGCAGGATTTTGTCGGGAATTGTAATTTCTGTTTCCATACCATCCTCCATTTTGTCCGAATCACCATGCCGAGCATCCAATACCCTTGAGACCATTTGACGAACATACGGGTTTTCCGGCTCAGCCAGATCCTTCAAAATTCCCTCATCCAGAATGTCACTTTTCTGATTCAACAGGAAAAACAGGGTCAATACCCGGGTGACCCAATCCCGTTTATCCAGGAGATGGGCACAAAACGCGCTCTGGTCATCGTCGAAATCGGGTAGCTTGAATTTCTTTCGACCCACCGCCAACGCGTCCTTATTATCCAGGCCTTCCAGAAGCGGCAGTATGATGCTGGAAAGGGATATGTCCAGTGTGTCGTCCAAGGCTTCCAGACTGTTGGATTTTCGCCGTGCATCCGCAGAAAAAATACCGCGCCAGATGATCCGCATCTGTCCTGTACGGTCCTCTGTGGCCAACACGCGAAGGATGGTTTCAAGTTCCACCTGAATTTTCTGGTTCAGGTGGCTTATCAAAAGATCCTTCCCCTGGCTTTCAGGAAAGATATTGAAACTCTCTATCTCAAGAAGATGATTGTAGCATCTTTCCAGCTGCGCCCGTGCAAAGCGATAAAGGTCAAGGTCTTTGATGTTCAATGATTCCAACAGGTCAAATATGCCTTCACGGATGCGCCGCCTGGGGATGTTCAGGGCTTCCACGAGAACCTGCGGATTCTGATGCGTTGCATTCAGAATTTTTTCTTTTGCCAGGTCGCAGATTTTTTCTGAACCATCATCCATTCGACTAATGGCCATTCGAAGGGCATCATCGTCATTGAGCTCATAGGCCTTTAGGGCCGCCAGCCGAACCTTTTTCGAAGAGTGGGTCAAAAAATCTAAAACGAGGTTGTTGGGCTCACGTATTTTCAAGCTGTGAAGCGCATCTAACAGATGATGGATGAGATCACTATTTTCAGAAGCCGACAGCATCTCCGTAAGCTTTGACACATAGCTTTCATTTTCAGTTTTGCCGGAAGCAATAATCCCCGCACGCCTTTCAGCCAGATCCCGGGAATTCAGCCAGGCATCAATAACCCCTTTGTACTCTTCCGGGGAAGCTTTGTACAAACCCATAACCGCATAGGCTTTAACATCGGGGTTTTCAATGGTCTCAAAAATTTCACCGCAAAATTCACGGGCGCCTTCACCCGAAAGACGATTGGCTGCTTTCACCACGGCAATGGTGAGGTCCATTTTTTCAGGATCAACCCATTCCCTAAACCGGGCGATGGCCGCATCACCCGCTTCGGGGGAAAGCATGGCCAGCAATTGTATTTTCGTTTGGTCGTCGTTATTTCCAAGGACCTCCAGAAGGTGAACGTCCAGATTTTCAACATTCTGGGCTTTAAGTACCCGTGCATGCCAAAGGCACTCTTCCCCCCGCGAAGCCAGAAAAGTTTCCAGGAGTTTATTCTGAACACTCTTATCCGCAAAAACGCTGTCCGCGTCCTTTTCCTCAAGGGATTTGAGATCCAGCATGTTGTTGCTAATGAGATCCAATAAAATTTGAGAGTAGCTTTTCTTGAGGACAAATGTGGTGATGACCCACACGCCCACAAAAACCATGGCGGCAATGGAAAGATACCGGGGCGGGAAAAGACCCTCCGAAACCATGATAATTCCGGACCCGATCAATATGCCCACACGGACAACGGTGCCCCTCAAAAAAGGCCGGATCACGGCCCGGTAGGATACGGGAAAAAGGCCCATGAGAATGGCGCGGGCCGGGTTGTTCATGGTGGTTCGGAGTATATTGGTGGAAATCCTGGCATACATGGCGGAAAAAATATCAAATCGCAGCAGAAAAGCCAGAAAAGCCAGCATATAGTTAATGGGATGAAACATGAGCACCACCGGCAGGCCCAGGCGACCGTACAATCGGCCCACGAAGAGCAGGATGATAAGGCTGACAATATTCATGCAACCGCGAAAATAGCCAAAAAAACTGAGCATGCCGCTTTGGGTGGCAAATGTAGAGTTGACCGAATAGGCAAACTGGTAATTCATGATGGGGATCGCAATGTTTGGCAACAGGGTCAGAAGAATCAGGATTTTAACCAGGGTGGATTTTTTCATGAGGGGCAGAACGTTCTTAAAATCCTGCACCAGGTTAGTGCTCTGCTTTTTCTTCTTTTTCTTTTTGTCAGATAGCAACAGGGTGGGAAACTGCTTACCCATCTGTCGCACCATGAAGGCTCCGAGACAGGTGGTGATCAAATAGGCAAACATCAGGTTGTCCATGGTGATGGCTTTGGCCAGGGGCGGGGTAGCAAAACTGCCGATGATGCCTCCGACAACCCCTCCCGCGGTAATCAGCGGAAACAGGCGCTTGGATTGTCTTGTATTGAAAAGATCGTTGGCCAGATTCCAGAAAATCAGCGCCAGGAGAACCTCGAATTGCGCTTTAAGGATATAGAGGACCGGGTAAATGATGTCAAAACCTAAGGGAACCACGAAACGGAGGGCCCCGACGGACACCCCGCAGAACAGAAGGGTATTGCCCAACATGCGGCTGCCCGGGACCTTTTGCATGAGCCCGGTCAGAAACGCCATGATGAAAAAAGTGGAGATGGAATTGACCACATTGACGATGGGCAGGTACTCAACGCCATAACGTTTCAGAAATGCGGTCTCTGCGAAGTTATTAAACAGGATGCTGGAAGTGCGGATCAGGAAAAGAAGCAGAACAACCCAGAAAAACAGCGAAATTTCATCTTCATAGACCTTAAGCCATTTCCCCAGGATTTTCAGCATCAATTCGCCTCGGTATCAGTAATGGTAAAGATGCCTATGTCTACCGCGCGACCCATTGAGAGTCAAGAATATTTATAAATCCTTTGCCCGTTTCAAATATGCTTCAGCTTGCTTCTGACCCAATTGGAAAGCCTTTTTAAAATCTGAAAGGGCCTGATCCTTCTGCTCAAGGGCCAGATGGGCCAGTCCTCGATTGAAATAGACCTCACCGTCTGCTGGATCAAGCTTAAGGGCCCTGGTGTAATCCTGAATGGCGAGATCATATTTTCCCAAAGCATAGTAGGTATTTCCCCGGTTGCAATAGGCATCTTGAAAAGCAGGCCTTAAGATAATGACCTTCTGGAAATCCTGAACTGCCATGTTGTATTTTTTCATTTTAGCCCGGACGATGCCCCGGTTGTAATAGGCATCTGCATTTTCCGAATTGATACGGATGGCTTCAGCGTAGTCTTTCAGGGCTCGATTAAAATCCCCTTTTGAAATATACAGACACGCCCTGTTATAGAAAGCGTCTCCGTTATTGGGGTTTTCCTTAATAAAAAAGTCAAGCTTCTTAAGATCCTTTTCAAAGTCCTGGTTGTCCGGTCGAGGTTCTTTGGACAGGATCTTTTCGGGTGCGACGGGTTTACGAGCCGTCTTTATTTTATCGGCCTGGATAACAGGCGTTGATTTTTCCATCCTTTCAGCGACTTCTGGCGCTGTGGAAGAAGGAAGGATCTTCGGTCTGTTCCCCACAATTTTTGCTTTTAAAACCCCTGTTTTTTTAAACGACCCCTGGGAAAACGCCTGGATGTGAAATTTAATCTCCTCTAAAATGAAAAATCCCGCGGCTGCAAACAGCAAAAGACCCATCAGAAAAGTGATCAGCACCGCCCGCCAACTGGTGTGGACCGGTGGGAAATGATCAACCAGGTCCTTGTCGCCCACCGCCAGACCGCCCATTTGCCATCGGTAGAGCATACAGAGAGACCAGGGCGTGAACAGAGCGAACGTGATGCTGTTCAATATCCATGTCAGTAAACAGATCTTGACATATTCGCCTAAACCGGCCCCAAAAGAGGTGGGCTTGCCGCCGTACAGGGTATGCTCTTCCTTCCAGGCATGGAAACGGTACATTCCCACCAGGTAGTAAAACCCGAAAGTGACCATGGGTAGTAAAATGAGGTGAAAGAGATAGAGAACAAAGAGCCCGCCGCCCGTGCCCGTAAATCGGCTCGGGGTGCCGTCCACAAAGGTATGATCGGCTTTCCACCTGAAAACATGGCAGAAAGCCCACGGGCCATAGAACCCAAGCGTGACAATGGTCAACAGGCCGTTCAACAGAAGGCGAGCGAAAAACTGCCCCCCTGTTCCCGAAAAGGTGGTTTTTTTTCCTTGAATCGTGGTGTGAGAGGCTTTCAGTTTGAATAACCGCACCAGGGCCCAGGGAAAGTAGAACCCGAGGGTTACGAAGCTGAACAGCCCGAGGTGAAGAATCACGGCACTGAAGTACTGACCGCCGGTTGCCTTAAATTCACAGTTTCCTTTTGGCATCCCCCCACCTCATATTTTAATGGTTATAAATATTCCTCCCTTACAGGCGAAAAAACCTCCACAATCACCGAATCTTCGATGGCGTTGGCTGCATGAAGCACATCTCCCGGTATACTCCAGCTGTCCCCGGGTTCAGCATCAAATGTCTTGCCTTCCATTACAAATTCTACTTTTCCCGAAACCAGGTAACCGGTTTGTTCGTGTGGATGACTGTGCTCGGGAACCGCGCTGCCCGCATCGAGAATAAACTCGCACATGTGGGTTTTTTCACCATAAGTGAGGCTCTTTAACTGTATCCCTTTTACAGGCGTATTGTAACCGTCGGAATTCTTTTTGTAAAACATATCCTCTCCTTTCCTTTTTTTAATCCCCACCGACGTCTTCAAGCCGCAATCTCAGATAGGCTTCCGAAGCTTCGGGATGCTCCGGGTAAAGGTCGAGCACCCGCCGGTAGGCTTTTATGGATTTTGGGATCTGATTAGTCTTTTCACTGAGTCTTGCCAGCTGCAGCCAGAGTTCCATGTCGTCAGGCTTTTGCTCTAAAATCTTTTCCATCTCGCTGATCGCCAGGGTTTCCTTTCCGGTTTTAAGGTAGGCAAAAATCAGATATTCCCTCAGAAAAATATTTTCGGGATCAGCCATCACTCCCTTTTTCATAACGTCAATAATTGCCTGATAGTTCTTTCGGGCCACCAGAATTTCAAATAATTCATGAAGCAACGGCGACGCCTGGCTCCGTTCGTCCCTTATAAGTTTTTCAATCTCCCCGATCCCCAAATCCACTTTTCCGGCCTTCAGATATGCCATTGCCAGATATTCTTTGATCCGGATCTGGTCGGGATTCTCTTTCGCTCCTTTTTCCAGAATGGGGATCAGTTGATCATATTCACCCCGGTTTTTCAAATATTCGAAAACAAAATCATAAGCGTCCGTATCATTGGGTTTAAGTTCCAGCAAAATAAGTGCCTGCCCGTAGGCGGCAGGGGCATTATTTTCTTTTCTGTAGATATCAAAAAGAATTTCCTGGACCGTGGTATCTTCAGGATGATTTTTGACATAACCCTCAAAATAGGGTAACGCACGTTTCAGGTTCCCACCTTCGTATTCCAGAACACCCAGATTGTAACCCACGGCTTCATTATCAGGATCCAGTGAAAGGATTTTCTCGTAGATTTTTCTGAGTGCCCCATTATCCCCCTGTTGCTCCAGAATATTGGCCATGAGGGCCAAGCCCTGCCTTGAATCGGGCTTTTTCTCCAGGAGATTGGACAGGGACTTCCGGGCCTTCTCAAGGTTTCCTTTGTCTGTTAATCTCTGGGCCAGTTTCAGTCGCCCCTCAAGGTCATCGGAATTTAAGGTGACCGCGTTATCCAGATGAAAATCAGCCTCTTTTTGCCGACCCAACCTTTCATAAAGCGCAGATAAATTATAGTGGAGGTTGGGATCTTTCTGATCGAGATTGGCTGCTGAGAGATAAGCTGAAACCGCTTTTTCCCGCTGCTCCGCTTTCGTATAGAGAAAGCCTAGATTTTTGTACAATGGGAGGCGCTCAGGGGGAGATGCATGTTCAATCATTATTTCATACTGTTCTGCAGCTTTACCCCATTCTTCTCCGCCCTCCAATATTTCAGCAAGCCGCGCACGCGCCACAAGATCATCCGGTTGCTTTTTGAGCAGCAGGTTCAGGATCTGGATGATAGCGTTTTGGTCTTTTAAAGCACTATAACAGGTCAGAAGACTGTTTAGCGTTTCAACGTCCGTCTTTTTCGCTGCCTTTTCCTGAAGCATGGGAACCGCTTTTTTCCATTTTTTCTGCGCCATGTACTCATCCAGAAGACGATCATGGATTCGACCGTCATCGGGCAGGAGACCGTTGCCCCTCTCAAGAATCGTAAGCCTCATTTGATCATCAATAACCCGGTTGGCTTTTTCCAGCCAGTCCTCCGCATAGGGCTGAATAATCCACGAGATGTGTCCGATTTCTTGATTCAGATATTTGACGTCTATCCGAAATTTGTAGCGCTGAAAGGCATCCTTTTGGGGCAACAATTCGGTGAGCGTCAGGGTGTCGTATTGCAGGGCATTGACGTCAAGTCCTTTGCAAACCAGGCGAATATTCACGTTAAAGGGGATGGTGGTTGAAATATCGGTAATTTTCAGATTGTCTCTGGGGCGCAGGGAAAGGGTTTCCCCTGACAGAAG
>CAZPQA010000041.1:0-11387 GCA_964588535.1 uncultured Desulfobacteraceae bacterium | reverse complement strand
CGGTAATTTTCAGATTGTCTCTGGGGCGCAGGGAAAGGGTTTCCCCTGACAGAAGCTTACGTGGTTCCCCATTGACAGCTATCAAAATATAATTCAGGCGAGGGGTATGGGATTTTTTCTGCTGCCACAGCCACCAACCCGCGGCTGAGACGCTCAGCAGCAAAAGTGTGAACAGCCAGAAGAGCAGCCTGCGGCGGGCCCTTTTTTTTCTGCTATTTGCCAGCAATGGACAACCTCAAGGCACCGATCTACTCGGCCAATGGGCCTTTGAAAGCGACCCGAAATCACAATTTTGGCATAACCTGAGGCTGTTAATGGTTCACTTGGACACTACCTACACTTTTTTCTGCGCCCTTTTACCGAACTTTCCCTCCCAGATCAGAAGGATGGGGCTGGCCACAAAAATAGAGGAGTAGGTCCCCACCATCACCCCCACCAACAGCGCAAAGGCAAAGTCATGAATAACGCCCCCGCCCAGAACAAAGAGGGCCGTGATGACGATCAGCGTGGTGCCTGATGTCAGAATGGTTCGGCTGAGGGTTTCATTGATGCTCTGATTCATGGTTTCTTCAAAGGGCTTTCGCCTGAAGCGTCTTAGATTCTCCCGTATCCGATCGAACACAATAATCGTATCATTGAGCGAATATCCCACGATGGTCAAAAATGCCGCAATAATGGAAAGAGAGAGCTCCCTTTCGGTCAGGGCAAAAAAGCCTAAGGTAATGACCACATCGTGTATAATGGCAATGATGGCGCCTAAAGCGTATTTGAGATTCAGGAATAAACAGAGCGTGAGTGTTACAATGAGGGCAACCAGAATAAGCCAGGTGACGCTGATACCGATCTCGGAGGTAATATAAACCACAAAAGCCAGGCATATGGCCATGATGATGCTCATGAGCCATTTCATCTCAAATCGCCCCGAAATATAAATCGCAATGAAAAGAATTGAATAAAAAATGGCAAAGAGCGCCTTCTGACGCAGATCTTTCCCCACTTTTGGACCGACCATTTCAACCCGCCGGATTTCAACGCTGTCTCCAAATGTGGTCCTCAATGCCTGTTCAACCCGGTCGCCCAGGCTGGAGAGTTCAACTTCCGTCTTTTGAATTCGAATGAGATGCTCAAATTGACCGGCTTCGCCGAATTCCTGAACAATGCTGTTGTCAATATTAACAGCCCCCAGGGCTTTCTTGATTTCCAGAGGGGAAACTTTTTGCGCCATTTTGACTTGTACGAGCACACCTCCGGAAAAATCCACACCATAGTTCGGCCCCCCCCGCCACATCAGCAAAACAATGGTGGCAATGATCATTAAGCTGGAAAAAACGAAGGCGATTTTTCGCTTTCCAAGGAAATTGATGTTAATTCCGGGTTTTATAAATTGCATTGAATCACTCCAAATGAAAGTTGCAGCATGAAAGGCTTTTGATTGTTCATCACCCGCGTGGCGGATAAAGGGTCAACCGTTCGCATCGGTTTTTCAGATACTTAATTTTTTCATATTGCCCTTCACATACAGATAGTCAAATATGATCCGGGTCAGAAAGATGGCCGTAAAAAGACTGGCAACGATGCCGATACTGAGCGTCACGGCAAACCCGCGAACCGGCCCTGTTCCGAATTGAAAGAGTACCAGGGCAACGATCAAGGTCGTCAGCTGGGCATCCAGAATTGTCACCAGGGCTTTGGAATATCCGCCTTCAATGGCGGTTCTGGGGGTTTTCCCAAGACGAACTTCCTCACGAATCCGTTCGAATATCAAGACATTGGCATCTACCGACATGCCGATGGTCAGAATAATACCCGCTATCCCGGGTAGCGTCAGGGTGGCGCTGAAAAAGGCAAGCCCCGCCATGATAAAGACGATGTTCAACAAAAGCGCCAGATCTGCAATGACACCGGACAGCCCATAATAGACGACCATAAAGAGAATGACGATAATGCCGCCGATGAGCATGGACTTGAAACCCTTTTCGATGGAGTCCTTTCCAAGGGAAGGTCCCACGGTCCTCTCTTCAATGATTTTAACAGGCGCCGGCAATGCGCCGGCCCGCAATACGATGGCCAGATCTCTGGCTTCATCGGTGGTGTAGCGCCCCGTAATCTGGGCCTTTCCCCCGGAAATTTTGTCTTGAATCACCGGTGCTGAATTGACTTTGCCGTCCAGCACGATGGCCAGACGTTTCTTGATATTCTGACCGGTCACCTGTTCGAAAAGCCTTGCGCCCCGGGCATCAAAGGAAATGGAAACATAGGGTTCGTTATACCGGCTGTCGATTTGTACGCGAGCGTCCGTCAGGTATTCCCCGGTGAGCGCCGTTCGTTTTTTCAAAAGGTAGGGGGTTTTTCGTTCATGGCCGGTCTTGGGATCAACGGAAACCTGGTACAGAATTTCATCCCCCGGGGGGATATTCCCTTTAAGGGCCTCCTCCACACTGTTTTCCTCGTCCACCAGCTTGAATTCCAGAAGGGCGGTTTTGCCGATCAGCGCAATGGCCCTTTTGGGGTCTTTTATGCCGGGGAGCTGAATCAGGAGCCTATGGTCTTCCTGAGGCCGAATATCCGGTTCACTGACACCAAACTGGTCGACCCTGTTTCGAATGGTCTCCAGCGCCTGCTCAAGTGCCATTGTCGTGATATGTGTTTTGGCTTTGGGGTCCAGAAGCAGTTGAAATACGGGTTTTCCATTTTGCTCGGGCATGGATTCCACGCTGAAATCCGGATAATCGGCAGCCACCATATCCCGGAAAACAGTCTCATCCTTCAAACGCATGAGGGTAATCATAACCCCGTCAAGGCCTTTGCGTTTCAATGAAATATACCGTATTTTATCCTTCCTGAGACCACTTTTCATCTCGTCTACCACCCTCTCCAGGTGGTTCTCAATGGCCTTTGCGGCCTGTACTTCCAGAACGAGATGCATCCCTCCCTGCAAATCAAGACCCAGATGGATCTTGTCTTTCGGCAGAATACTCGACCACCATGCAGGAACCTCGCTGGTTATGGACGGCACGAGATAAACCAATGCCGCCAAGATTGCAAACAGCGCAACTGCGCCTCGCCAAGTTAAACTTTTAGACACTTGCTACTCCATAGATTTTGGTTCAATCGATTTAGTTCACAGGAACCGTCGGTTTGCCTGTTTCTACTGTTGTGCCTTGGTTGACACACCGGAAATGGAGCCCCTTGCAATTTTGACCCTCACCTTCGGAGCAATCTCCACAGTGACCACATCATCGGTGAGCCCGGTGACCAGCCCATGAAGGCCTCCGCTGCTCACAATACGATCCCCTTTTTTGATGGCGGAAAGCAGTTGTTTATGCGCTTTGGCCTTTTTCTGTTGTGGCCTGATCAGCAAAAAATAAAAAATTGCGAACATCAAAATAAGGGGCAAAAAAGCACCGAAACCACCGCCTGCACCTTCACCACCGCCCGACTGACCCAATGCATAAGCTAAAGAATTCATCCTTGAACCTCCTTTTAATCTATCCTGTTTCGTTTTAACGAATAAAATTCTGAATAAAAATGGTCAAAATTATTGTCTTTAATAGCAGATCGCATGCGTGACATCAAGCTGCAATAGTACGAAATATTATGTATCGAGTTCAGCCGGTATGCCAGGATTTCTTTCGCCATAAAAAGATGTCTCAAATAGGCCCGGGAATAATTCACGCATGTATAACAATTGCAGCGCTCATCAATGGGCCTGTCATCATCCGCATACCGTGCATTCTTGATGTTCAACCTGCCGGTGGTTGTAAAAAGCGCACCGTTTCTGGCATTGCGGGTGGGCATGACGCAATCGAACATGTCAACACCGCGCCGAACCGCTTCCACAAGATCTTCAGGCTTCCCCACGCCCATTAAATAAACGGGGGCGTTTACCGGAAGAAAGTCAATGACATCATCGATGACCCGCTGCCGGGTAACCGCATCCTCTCCCACAGAGAGCCCCCCCAGCGCATAGCCATCAAAGTCCATGGCAACCAGTTCACTGGCGCTCTTCTCCCTCAAATCCCGGTACATGCCCCCCTGTACAATACCGAACAGGGCCTGGTCTTCCCTCTTTCGGTGATCCATGCACCGTCGCGCCCAAAGACTGGTCAACCCGACGGACTTCAGGACATAATCATAATCGGCAGGGTAAGGTGTACATTCATCAAAAGCCATGGCAATATCCGCCCCCAGGGCTTCCTGAATATCGATGGCTTCTTCCGGACCGATAAGGTGTTTTGATCCATCTATGTGAGACCGGAACACCACCCCCCTTTCAGAAATTTCCCGCAGTCGCGCAAGACTGTATACCTGAAAACCGCCGCTGTCCGTAAGGATTGCGCCTTTCCAGTTCATAAACCGGTGCAGACCCCCCAGACGATGAATCAGATGAGCCCCTGGCCTCAGATAGAGGTGGTAGGTATTGGCCAGTATGATGGCCGCTCCAGCATCCGTCAGGTCTTCAGGTGAAAGAGCCTTCACGGACCCCTGGGTTCCCACCGGCATAAAAACCGGCGTTTCAAAGCTTCCGTGAGAGGTCTTGATGATGCCTGCCCTGGCCCGGCAATCTCCGGCACTATGGGTTACCTTAAATTCCAAATTGAATCCCGATAGCTTTCCGCCGTTTTACAGGATAAGCATGGCATCGCCATAACTGTAAAACCGGTATTGTTGTTCAACGGCCCAAGCGTAGGCCTTTTTTGTCAAGTCAAATCCAGCGAAGGCCGATACCAGGAAAAGCAGGGAACTTCTGGGCAGATGAAAATTCGTGATCAGTCCATCCACAACATGAAAATCAAAGCCCGGCGTAATCAGAAGTCCGGTTTTTCCACCACCGGCACGGACCCCTTTTCCCGAAGTCCATGCGGTTTCCAGGGCACGGACCACGGTGGTCCCAACAGCAAAAACCTTTCCGCCACGCGCTTTGGTTTCGTTAATCAGTGTCGCGGTATGGGGCTCAATAAAATACTGTTCTTCCTCCAAATGGTGTCGTTTGATGTCCTCCGTTTCCACAGGCCTGAATGTGCCGTACCCCACATGAAGCGTCAAAGGCGCCACCCGAACACCCCTTGCCCTGAGCTCAGAAATGAGATCCTCGGTAAAATGTAATCCAGCTGTGGGGGCTGCAACCGCCCCTGCCTGTTCAGCATAGACCGTCTGGTATCGCTCCCTGTCAAGTACGTTCAGCGAAACGTCTTTCGAGCGCTTGATATAAGGGGGCAGGGGAAGATGCCCCTTTTCCGCAAGGAGACCGTCTATGCCTTTTTCACCCCCGGTAAAAGATATCCTTGCAAGCCCTCGGTCAAGAACCTCCTGTATTTTTCCGGAGACCGTCCCGTCAAAAAAAATCCGGTTTCCCGGTTTAGGCCGTCTGGAAGACTTCAGCAGGCACAATCTGGGTTCGCCGCTGCGGTCCTCCCCGTTGAGATGCTCCAGAACAAGAACTTCAACTTTACCCCCGCTCTCCTTGCGGCCAAAAATCCTCGCGGGAACCACCCGGGTATTGTTCACCACCAGAAGATCACGGGATTCAAGAAAGGACGGCAATTCAAAAAAACGGCGGTCCGAAAGAGAACCTGACGAACGATCCACCCTGAGCAGCTTGGAATGATCCCGTTTGTCAGCGGGAAACTGTGCGATGAGGCTTTCAGGCAGATGGTAGTTATAATGTTCTGTTTTCAGCATTGAAATTCATTAAAGCGCGTAAAGTATACAAATTCATTTTTTAAGTCAAACGGTTTATCCTGATATGAAAGAGTGCGGGATATCCAAACAGGGAAGGTTTTGAAATTGAAAACCGTCAATCCGTTTAAGGCCGGGAAAAATAAGTGATGAGAAGCCCGACTCCCATGGCCAGTAAGCCCATTAACCGAAGATGCGCGTTGGGCATTTCAAGAAGATTTGCTACCCAATGCTTCATTTTTTCCGGGAATGCAAAATAGGGTAGCCCTTCAACAATTAGAACCAGGCCCAGCAAACAAAATAGTGTTTTCATCAGAGTCGGGTAGTCCTCAAAAAAGTCCCATCATCTTAACCCTCCTCTGTGCTCATGTCAACTTGTGTTGACCTCCCGTTACACATATTGCTTGATATAAAGAAAGGGATCAGTTAGTTATGTTCCAACAATGAATTCATCCAGAATAGGAATCAATCCAAAGAGACCCGCAAGATGTTTATGATTGCCAGAAGGAATTCCTCGTATGAAAAATAGAATCGATGGAATACTGAAAAAAACCCTTTCCCGCTGTTTTGAGCAGGGCGAACTCAAGGAAACGACACTTCCGAATTATGTTATCGAAGTACCCAATAATTCCGAACATGGTCATTTTGCCACCAATTTGCCCATGACCCTGGCATCGGCTCAAAAAAGAAATCCCCGGGAAATTGCATCGATTATTTTAGAAAATCTGAAGGATGAGGCGCAATTTTTTGAAAAGACGGAAATAGCGGGACCCGGATTTATCAATTTTACGATCCGGGCAGAAGAATGGTGCCATATCCTGAGCCAGATTCTTCAGTTTCACAAAGATTATGGCCGCAGCGAGATGGGATGTGACGAAAAAATTCTATTGGAGTTCGTCAGCGCCAATCCTACGGGACCCCTTCATCTCGGCCATGGCCGGGGCGCTGCTCTCGGCGATACACTCGGCCGGATTCTTTCCTTTTGCGGGCATCAGGTCGTTCGAGAATTCTATATTAATGACGCGGGATTACAAATCAGGATCCTGGGTGAATCCATTTGGGCGCGCCTGAAGCAGAAAGAGGCCCCGGGCTTCGCTTTTCCTGAAAACGGTTATCACGGCGAATACATACTGGATCTGGCTGATACCATCCCGGGAAAAACCGATTTGGATCTTGAAGATCCCGATAAAGCCATAGACCTCCTCGCCAAAACCGGGAGTGAGATCATGCTGAAGGAGATTCAGCAGGCATTGGGCCGTTTCAGGGTAAATTTTGATGTCTGGTCCTGCGAGAGCGATCTCTTCGCTTCGGGATTGCTTGAAAAGACACTGGAGTCCATACGGAACAAGGGACATCTGTATGAGCGTGAGGGTGCTCTTTGGATCAAAACGTCCGAATTCGGGGACGATAAAGACCGGGTTATTCGAAAAGGCGATGGTCAATTCACCTATTTTGCCTCGGATATCGCTTATCACCTGGAGAAACACCGCAGGGGTTTTACCAAAGTGATCAACATTTGGGGTGCCGATCATCATGGATATGTACCTCGCGTGAAAGCAGCCCTGATAAGTCACGCTATTCCCGAAAAATGGCTCTCCGTTCTGTTGATACAACTGGTAAAATTGTGGCAGGATGGTCAGGAGCTCCGCATGAGCAAGCGGGCCGGGAGTTTTGTAACGCTTCAGGAACTGCTGGATGAGGTGGGGGTTGATGCCGCACGTTTTGTATTTCTCACCAAGAGCCACGACTCACCGCTGGATGTGGATATGGATCTTGTAAGAAAACAAGATAGCGAAAACCCTGTCTATTATGTTCAGTACGCCCATGCCCGGATATGCAGCATTATTCGAAAAGCTGAAGCGGAAGGGGTCGCCGTACCGGAACACCTTGATGGGATTTCAGAACAACTTGTGCTGAAAGAGGAAATGGCCATCATCAGGACCATGTCGGAATTCCCGCCACTTCTGGAGGATATCTGCAAGACCCTGGAAGCCCATCGGTTGGCCTATTATCTGACGCACTTAGCAGCATCCTTTCACCGATATTTCAACATGGGGTCAAAAAACGGTGCACTTAGAGTCGTCACCGAAAACAGAACCCTGACCCAGGCCAGGTTGATGCTGGTTTCAGGCGTCAGGATCATCATCGCAAACGGATTGAGGCTGCTGGGTGTTAGTGCACCTGAAAAAATGTAAATAAAATGGCATGAAGGAAAAAAAAGAAAAGACTGAAAAAGAGAAAAAGGGTCTTCGCCTGGAACTTTCCCGCACGGCACTCTTTTTTTGGAGTCTGGGTTTTTTGATTTTTCTGGGTTGGATTTTTACGCTTGGCGTTCTGGCAGGCAGGGGACTTCTGCCGAGCGGCGCAAAAACCCTGGCCGAGATCAAAAATCAGATTGTAAAACTTCAGGAAATGGTGGGTCAGAAAGACACTTCCGAATTGGATGAGATCAAGGCCATTCAAAAGAATTCCAATTTTGCGTTTTACGATGAACTTTCTTCAAAAAAAGCGTCGGAGACCCCAATCGGGCAGGGGGCACCGCATAAGAACCCCAAGCATAAAACTGCCACCTCAGACAATGTGAAAAAGCCTGATCCACCGTCATCCTCTACAGAACTTTATGTGGTTCAGGTGGCTTCCCTGGATCGAGAAAAACAGGCTTTTAATATGGTCAACCGATTGGTGAAGAAAGGATACCCCGCTTACCATTACAAAATTTTTATCAAAGGGCGGGGTTATTTCCGCGTACGATGCGGCACATTTAAAACCAGGGCGGAAGCTGTGGAAACACAGCAAAAGCTGGTTGAAAAGGAACATCTGAAAGGTTTTGTTCAAAAGGTCAAGCGTCAACAATGATTGTATAGAAGGAATAGATTGTGGTATACGACGAACATGAATATCCGCTTGTGAGAAAGGCGGTTATCGAGGATGTTGAACCGATTCACGAAATCTTGAATATATTTGCCGCACAGGGGCAACTGCTACCCAGGCCTCTCAGTGATCTTTATGAGCATTTGCGTGCCTACTATGTTCTGGAAACGGCACCGGGAAAGCGGATTCAAGGGGTCTGCGGTTTAGGTATATGCTGGAAGGATCTGGCGGAAATCGAATCGTTGGCCATTACTGAGGCATTTCAGGGGCGCGGCCTGGGTCGGAAGCTTGTGGATGCATGCCTGCGTGAGGCTGCTGAGCTCGGTCTTGACAAGGTGTTTACATTGACCTACGTCCCTGAATTTTTTGTTAAAAGAGGATTTTATGAGGTTGACAAATCTTGTCTTCCCCACAAAATATGGGCTGACTGCCTGAAATGCCCTAAATTTCCTGATTGCGATGAAACTGCCCTGATGCTTCAACTATAATCGGCGCAATTTGCCCCGGCCCCCTTAATATTCGAGCAAGGGCCGCCGGCCCTTGTTCAACTGACGTGTGGAGGAAAAAATGTTTGGTATCGGCATGCCCGAATTAATCATCATTCTGGTAATCGCCCTGGTCGTTATCGGGCCCAAGAAGCTTCCCGATCTCGCCAAATCCCTGGGGAGAGGCCTGTCTGAATTCAAGAAGGCAACCTCGGAAATCAAAGAAGGTTTGAATCTGGATGAGGACCTTAAAGAGGCCCGTGAGGACCTGGTTGATGCTGTCAGCGGCCTGGATGAGCCGGCGGATTCAAAGAAATCGGAGGCGGTTGAGGAAAAACCGCCTAAATTTGAGGATTTTGACGAAATGCTGGATGATTACCATCAGGAAAAAACCCCTTCTTCAACGGAGGCGGAAAAGGTTCCGTCTTCAAAAGATGTTGTAGAAAAAGACCCGCCGGAAGTTCCCGTGGAGAAAGATCCAAATGTCTAGCGAAGACAAACAACCATTTATCGGTCATTTGGAGGAACTGCGGAAACGACTCATCGCCTCCGCCATCGCGGTGGGGATTGGTTTTGCGGCGTCATACGCCTTTGCGGAAAGACTTTTCGGTCTGCTGGTGGCACCCCTGCAGGCAGTGATGCCCGAAGGAGATCATCTCATTTTCACCAACCTTCCTGAGATGTTTTTCACCTACTTAAAAGTTTCTCTCCTGGCGGGTATCATGCTGGTGGCGCCATACATTTTCTACCAGCTATGGATGTTTATCGCCCCCGGGCTTTATAAGAAAGAAAGAAAATATGTGATTCCTTTCGTGGTGGTTTCCACCCTTTTGTTTGTGGGGGGATCCCTTTTTGGTTACTTCGTTGTTTTTCCCTTTGGTTTCAAATTCTTCGTCGGGTTTTCAAACGAATATGCAAAAGCACTGCCCTCGGTAAAGCAGTATTTTTCCTTTGCCATCAAACTTCTATTTGCTTTCGGGGTGGTTTTTGAGCTTCCTGTGGTTATTTTTTTCCTGGCCAAAATGGGTGTGGTGACGCCCCAGTTGCTTAGGAAAAAGCGCAAATACGCAATTTTGATGACGTTTGTTCTGGCGGCGATCCTCACTCCACCAGACATTGTGACCCAATGCATGATGGCGGGTCCCCTGATCATCCTTTACGAAATCGGCATTGTGGTCGCACAGATCGCCTGGAAATCAAAAGAGAAAAAGAAAAAAGAGGCGGAGGGCGACGAGGAAATTGCTGAAGCTGATGAACCTGATGAAGCTAGTAAATAGGGATTGCCCTGCTTCCGGAAATGGTCAATAGCAATGGCGTTTTCAAGGCTTCTCCCTCGGCATCGAAGCTGAAAGGTCCCGTCACACCGTCAAAAACCGGCACATCAAGCAGGGCTTGCCGCAAATTGTCCCGTGTTTTAGGGTCGTTTTCAGCAAGGATTGTTTTCAGTAGGCGAATTGTATCATAGCCGTTGGCCGCCAGGATTCCCGGAATGGCGCCAAAGTTATTCTTGTAATCTGTTACGAAACCCATGACCCTCGGATTTTCGGATTCCGTCACAAAACCTGAAGAGAAGACAGCACCCTGAAGGTAATTCCTGGCCATGTCCAGCAATTTGGGAGAATGCCATAGCCTGGTGCCGATCAACCGAACACCCAAAACATCATGAAATGCCAGCTGCGGTGCAATCATGGCCACCCGTTGGTAAGTGTCGGGAATAAAAACCGCGTCAAAGTCGATCAGGGGGAGGGGGTCTTCAGCGTCTTCGGTTTTCCCTTTGACATGCGTGTGTGTCCCGCTATCTGCCCTTGGGTAATAAAGCCCCACCATCTTCTTTATCTGATCTGCAAAGTCCGTTACATCCGGCGGATAGGATTCGATAGCCGTGACGCTGCCACCCATTTCGTCCAGTCTGTCCCAGAACAGGTTCATGCAAAAGCGTCCATAGGCGTTGTCCGGGTATAAAATGCCGAACCGCTCCAATCCCAATTGGCCCATGGTCACCTGAAGAAGCGAATCAATTTCCTGTTCCGGGGTGAGAAAATTTCGAAATACCATATCTCCCGTTTTTACAATGTCCCTTCGCTGGGTCAAAGCGATCATTGGCACACCCAGTTCTTGGGCTTTTTCGGAAATAAAAGCGGTTGTTTTGCTGGAAAGGGGGCCGATAACACCCACGACTTTCTTTGTGTTAACCAATGTTTCAAGTTCATCCAGGGCCTTTTCCGGCTTTCCCGCCGTGTCCTTGATGAAGACCTCTATTTTTGTCTCATCCATGGGAGCGCTCACCATTCCCAATATTATGCCATTGAGGACTTCCTGACCATAGGCGGCAAAGGGGCCGCTTAAAGGGAG
>CAZPQA010000040.1:0-26654 GCA_964588535.1 uncultured Desulfobacteraceae bacterium | reverse complement strand
CCCAGCAGAATTTCTTGGACAATCCCCCACGCTCATTGTCCTTTCCGATGACCACGTCATAGCCTTGTTCGAGACCGGGAACGATACGCAGGGCTCCTTCGGGCAGATGCTGTCCATCACCGTCGAAGGTGATAACCCCGTCAAATTTTTTGGCCAGCGCGTACTTGAAACCCGTCTGAATAGCGCACCAGTGCCCCAGATTAAAGGGAATGTCGATATATTCAAACCCCTCCCTACTAAGAAGATTAAGGTAGGATTTGTCATCGCTCCCATCATCAATCACCAGGATTTCGGAAAAACGAGCCTTCAGGTTCTGCAGGACAGGCAGAAGATGGGGCCATTCATTAAAAACGGGTACTAGGATGAGTAGTTTCATGTTTCCCAATTATGTTCTGATAAAACGTACAATCGCTTGAATTGTGTCATTTAAACCAATATGCTGTCAACAAAAAGACAGAAAAGGTTATAAACAGACGCTTTGAAGGCTTGTGTATGTAACCCTGCGTGAAATCATACGACCGCACCTATGCCGAAGGAGCGTAAGAGAGCTGGAAGCAACATAATAAAATCTTCTTTTTATTTTTGAGGTCGATAAAGATGGAAAAGCCAATAGAAACAGCCTCAGGTAAATTTTATATTCGCAAATTTCGGGAAAATGACGAAAAAAAGGTTCTGGAATTATGGAAACTTACTTTTGCTCAGGAGATGAACCAAGCGCTCTGGCGGTGGAAGTATTTTGATAATCCATACCCTCAGGCGCTTCTTTTGTGCGAATCTGAAAAAGGGGAGATCCTTGCACTTTACGGCGGCATTCCCTTTAAAGGATCAAGGGATGGGAAGGCTGTTGTCATTGTTCAGCTAATGGACATCATGTCGCATCCCAATTTCAGGGGAAAGGGGTTTTTTGCGAGAACGGGCAAGGCTTTTTTTGAAATTTTCTGTAAGAAAAATTCTGCCGAAATCTTGTATGGGTTTCCAGGGAAATTTCATTTTGAACTTGGAAAAAGGATATTGGGCTATGCTCCCCTGGAAAGTGGGGTCGCCTATTTGAAGGGTAAAACAGGCGTACTGGCCTCAAAAAAAAGGCCCTCACTTTTGAGCATCAAGCGAATTGAAAATCCCGGAGAGCAATTTGACAGGTTATGGGAAAAATGCCGCATAGATTATCCATACGCCGTTGTCAGGCAATCCGAATTCCTACGCTGGCGGTTTTGCAGGCATCCCGAAAAAAAATATGAAATTTTCTGTCTGAAAGCTATGTTCTCAGAACAGATTGAAGGATATGCAGCCCTCTACTTAAAGGGCCGTGCTGCCATTCTTGCGGACATGCTTTTTCCCAAATCCGAAAAAAAGACTGCCGTTTTTTTTAGCAAAATTGCCCATATGCTTAGATCTCGAGGCATCTTGCAGATTGAAACATGGCTTCCTGGCAAGCATTTTTTAAAAGCAGCCGCATTGGCAGCGGGATTCGAGGAGCACGAAGAACCTCTGGGTATAATCGCAACGATTAAACCTTTTGATCATTCTCCGGATACAGACTGGATAAACAATAATCTTTTTTATACCATAGCAGATTCAGATTTGGTTTAACCGAAGACCTTCGGTGTAAAAAACAAGGGGTTTTGTTTTGAAACAAACTTCTCTTTGTGATATAGGGGTTTCGCTGAGGTTTTTTCTGGTAAAAAGGGTATAATGTATCAGTGGCTGGTTCATTGAGACGAGGCAATAATGCATGAAATCGAAGTCGCTGTCCATCTTGGTTGCAAACCCCTGGTCTGCAGTGATACTGATCGCAGCAATCACCTTGGTGATCTACAGCAACGTTTACAGCGTTCCCTTTGTTTTTGATGGAACGGTTCAAATCGAAAACAAAGAAAAAATCAGGGATTTAAAAAACTATTTTTCTCTGACGGGAATTAAATCCCATCGTCCAATTGTTGAGTTTTCTTTCGCGCTCAATTACCAATTGGGAAAACTCAACCCTGTTGGGTACCATCTGGTCAATATTCTCATTCATATGACCAACGGAGTCCTTGTCTATTTTCTGGCCCTCAATGTGTTTGGGCGCTTATCCTTTTTTCAGGGTGAACTGGGCGGGCCTCCTGTTGCTCCTGAACCTCCTCGCAAACGGAAAAAGAAAACCCGTAAATCGATCTTAGCCACACAGAAATCAAATGCAGCGGCTTTATCATCGTCAAAGATTTTCGCTATGGCGCTGTGGGTAGCCCTGCTCTTTGTTGCGCACCCCATTCAAACACAGGCCATCACCTACATTGCACAACGATATGCATCCATGTCCGCCATGTTTTATCTGGCTTCGGTGCTTTTATATATCCGGGCAAGAAATCTACAGCTGAACATGGGAGGATTGGAGGAAAACCGAACGTGGGGAGATGTTTCGCTCAAAGCGGATACAGATAAGAAAAGCACTGCAGTTTTCTCTTTCAAGATTTTATTTTATTTTGCTGCAACCGTTCTTGCTGGCGTGTTTGCATTTTTGAGCAAAGAAAATGCGGTGACACTGCCCGGCATCATCCTTCTGGTGGAATATTTTCTTTTCGACAAATCTTGGCAGGAATGGAAAAAGAAGTTGATCTGGCTAGTTCCCCTGGGCGCTCTTCTGGCGTTCTTGGCCCTTTATTTTCTTTCTCTTTCCTCCACAAAGGGATTAAAATTTGAAAACCTCCTGGAGGATGTTTCCGTCCTTACGAGAGAAACCGGGACGGTTGATCGATGGAGTTACTTTTGCACTCAATTTAATGTTCTTGTTGAATATATTCGACTGCTGTTTTTCCCGTTGGGCCAGAACGTGGATCATATGTATCCCTTGAAATCAGGTTTTTTCGATGGACTAACACCCCTGGCTTTTGTTTTCGTAATATCGGTTATTTTGGTTGGCATCTGGAATATCAGAAAAAGACCGGCTGTCAGTTTCGGTATTTTTTGGTTTTTTATTACACTTTCCATCGAATCGAGTATTTTCCCCATCAGCGACACCATGTTTGAACATAGGCTTTACCTTCCGGTTTTCGGTTTCTCCGTGGCTGTAGTCTACGTAGTATTTCAACTGTTTTCAAGCAGAAGAGTTTGGGCAAATCTCTTTTTGGCGGCGACCATTGTGGCACTCGGTATGGGAACTTATCTAAGGAATAAAGTCTGGCAGGATCCCCTGTCCTTATGGAAAGATTCAGCCAGCAAGAACCCTGAAAATCACCGCGCCCTTAACAATTTTGGCGCTGAGCTAAACGATGCAGGGCATTTGGACCTGGCAATCCGGGAATATTCCAAAGCACTTGAAATAAAACCGGATTTTTCCGATGCAAACAATAATCTTGGAAGCGCACTCATGCAACGTGGTCAATTGGAAGAAGCAATCCAATGCTTTTCGAAAGCCCTGCAAAATAAATCCCGCTTTGCTGCAGCGAATAATAATATGGGTGTTGCCTTGTCCCTGAAAGGCGATCTGAATGGTGCCATTCGCTACTTTAAAAAGGCATTAAGCATAACACCACTTTTTGCCGAAGCCCACAATGGCTTGGGGAACACTCTGGCTCAACAGGGTCACGTTGAAAAAGCCATGCTGGAATGGGCTAAAGCTGTTGAAATTGATCCCCATTACGTTAAGCCCCATTACAATATGGGTGTTGCCTTTGAGCAGAAGGGAGATATGAGGAAGGCGAAAAAGAGCTTTTCTGAAGCGGTTCGCATTAATCCCGATTACGCGCAAGCCTATTCGAAGTTGGGCTCTATTTCAGCACGACAGGGGGATTACAAGTCAGCCATGAGGTTCTTTTCCAAAGCGTTAAAAATCAACCCTGGATTAACCGGCGCACAAAGGGGCTTTCGAAAAATGACCCGGTTGATGGGCGAGGGGAATTAGTGCCAAAAAAGAGGTTTTTCACCCATCATATTTGCAGTTGGACAGGATAACATCAAAATGGAAAATCATGTAAAACGACTGGCGAAGACCCTGGCTGAAACCGGGGCGCTTTTTTTTGATGCGGGCCTGGTGCTCAAGGACGGACGGCCGACGCCCTATTTTGTTAATATGGCCATGTTCAAGACCGGACGTCTAAGTCTTTTGATGGGGTCCTTTTTTGCCGAAATGATGGTTTCCAGAGGTATTGAAAAACGTGTTGATGTGATCCTGGGGCCTTCCTATAAAGGCAGCGCCATTGCCCTTTCAACCAGCATCGCCCTGTGGCAGGAATATCAAAAAGACCTTGTGTTTGAATATGACCGTAAAGAAGCCAAAACCCACGGAGAGGCCACCGGAAAGAAAGGCATGTTTGTCAACCAGAGCTTCTTTGACGGCTGTCGTCTCTTGGTTGTGGATGATGTGGCCACTTCCATGGGCACCAAATACGATCTTCTTGAAAAGATTGAAACCGAAGCACGCTTTAAAGGTATGACAATTCATGTGGAAGGGATCGGCATCGGGATTGACAGGGAACAGACAACGGCGGTTTATAGTGAAAAGGGGAACGTTGTCCTAGGACGCAAAGGAAACAGCGCTATTGATGATTTTGTTTCAAAAAGCGGTATTGCGGTTTTTGCCGTCGCCGGCATCAGAGAGGTAGTCCAACATCTTTATGAAGAAAGTGTTCCGGTTCTGGTGAGGGGAAACCGGATTCCCATAGATGACGGAACCAAAGCGGAGTTTGACCTTTATATGGACACATATGGCATTGATGGTGCGGGTGGCAAGGGATAATATCGGTGACAAAATAGACTTGCTTCAGAAAAATAAATAGGGTATGGTCCCCCCTCAGTCGGGACGTGGCTCAGTCTGGTAGAGCACCGCGTTCGGGACGCGGGGGTCGCTGGTTCAAATCCAGTCGTCCCGACCATCCCCTTGCCACAGCTTTTGGAAAGATGGGTCTTCATCATTTCTGTCGTCAGATCTTCCCCTGTTGGACCAGACGTGAAAAATGTTCAAAAGAGCGATCGTAGGTTTTTTCCGCGTCCTTCGAAAAGCAGCAACCGGGGAGTTGCCGCATTTTCAGATGATAGGCAATACACTCGCAACAGATTCCTTTTCTGGCGCAGGGCTCATAGGTGCAATTACACTTTTCAAGGTTCTTCTCCCGATTACATTCCATGTCTTTCTTCCCCTTCATAATGGCAAACAAACGCTTATACGCAAACTGACGATGGCGTTTTTTGAACAAATCATATAAGGTGTTATTATACTCTGGCAAAATGGCATCGTCAATTTTTCCTTGACAAAGTCCATCATTTCCTCAACATTTCCGCTATCAGAAGCATGAGGGGAAATATCCGGTGAAAAGGAGCGTTAATCATTTTGGAAACGGAAACCATAACGGATTCAATCGTGGCGCCGGCCAGATGGTGGGCGCTGCATACACGGAGCCGTTTTGAGCAAAAAGTCCATACGGGACTCTGCGGAAAATCTCTCGAAGCTTTTCTTCCGCGAATTGAGGTGATGAGCCGTCGAAAAGATCGGCGGAAAAAGATATTGGTACCCATGATTCCGGGTTATGTTTTTGTCCGCTCGGCCCTGGCGCCGGAGGAATATCATCGCATCATCCAGACGGTTGGCGTGGTTCGGATGATTGCTTTTAAAGGGAAACCGGTTCCCGCCAACGAACAGGAAATCTCTTCCCTGATGATCCTGGATGGCACCGATCGAACCGTTCAAAACCGCACCTACATGCGGAAAGGAGACCACGTGATGATCATGGAGGGGCCTCTCAAGGGCCTGGAAGGCTTTTATATTCGGCACAAGAACAAAACCGATCAGGTCGTGGTCTCGGTTGAACTGCTGCAACGTTCTCTGGAAGTGGAAATTGAGGGCTGGTCCCTGGAAAGGATTCCGGAATAAATTATCCTCTGACAGCCCGGAGTCATATTTTTTGGTAACCGCGAACGTTTACATTTTTTACAATTAAATTAATAACATAAACGGTTCAACCCCTGTGACCGAAGGGGCGGAGCTGTGGAATGACTGGGGTTTTGGCGAGGAGGATAAAAATGAAAATTTTGATTACGGGGGGTGCCGGCTTTATAGGATCTCATCTCGCAGAGCGTTTGCTTGAAGATGGTAACGAGTTGTTTATTATTGACAATTTATGGACCGGCAAACTGGCCAATATCTCCAAGATACAGAATCATGAACGGCTGCACCTGGTGATCGATACCATTTTAAACGAATCCGTCATGAACGAGCTGATATTTAAAGCGGATCAGATATACCACCTGGCGGCGGCGGTGGGCGTCAGGAACATCATGGACCATCCGGTGGAAACGCTGGATACCAACGTCAAAGGGACGGAAGTGGTTCTGAGGCTGGCCAATCAATTTAAGAAAAAGGTGTTTATTGCGTCTACCTCCGAGATTTATGGCAAACATGTGGAGCATGATTTGTCGGAAGATGACAATCGGGTCATGGGGTCGGTCAAAAAACGACGGTGGGCCTATGCGTGTTCCAAAACCCTGGATGAGTTTCAAGCCCTTGCCTATTTTGACGAAAAGAAACTGCCCGTATTGATCGGCCGGTTGTTTAACACGGTCGGCCCCAGGCAAACCGGACAATATGGCATGGTTCTGCCCAATTTTGTCCAAAGCGCTTTGTTGGGTAAGCCCATCACTGTCTTTGGAGATGGTACTCAGAGCCGAAGTTTCGCCCATGTGAACGACGTGGTGGAAGCCATTATGCGATTGATGGCGGAACCGTCTGCGGAAGGTGACATCTTCAATGTGGGCAACAACGAAGAGGTGACCATAAAAGATCTGGCACTCAGGGTCAAGGAGATGACGGGGAGTCGTTCCGAAATTGATTTTGTTCCGTACGAAAAGGCATACGGTCCGGGCTTTGAAGATATGGAAAGAAGATGCCCGAATATCAGCAAGCTGAAAAAAACCATTGGGTTTGAGCCGTCATATGACCTGGAAAGCATCATTCAGAGTGTTATTGACTATTTCAAAAAATAGCAGAGGAATTTAGTCTTGCGAGAATTTCAAAGGGAAGTACACTTTCGATTACCACTGATTAGAAGCGTGGACCTGAAATGACCTCTATTTCGTTTAAAGATTATCCCAAAGAACCGGTGGTCGCAGGCAACCTCACTGATAAAATGATGCGGGAATCCATGTTTGTTCCATTGGAGATGGGGGACGATTTCCTGAAAATCGCCATGGCCGATCCGGAGGATTTTTACACCATTGACGCCTTAAAGGTGACATACGGCCTGGACATTCAGGTATGCCAGGGAAAAGAAGGCGACATCCTTGATACCATTGAACGACTGTACGGAGCCGGCAGTCAATCCCTTGAAACCATCATCGAGGAAGCGGGGAAAGATATTTATGATATTTCCGCTGAGGACGTTGAAGATGAGGAGCATTTAAGGGACCTGGCGTCGGAGGCGCCCATCATCCGTCTGGTGAACCGGTTGATTTTTAATGCGGTGGAGCAGAAAGCCAGCGACATCCATTTTGAACCCTTTGAAAATGAATTCAAGGCCCGATACCGCATAGACGGTGTTCTGCATGACGTGGAATCGCCTCCCCATCGCCTTCAGGCGGCCATCATTTCCAGGGTTAAAATTATGGCCAAACTGGATATTGCGGAGAGACGGCTACCCCAGGACGGTCGAATCAAGCTGCGGATTTCGGACAAAGAAATCGATTTCAGGATTTCGACCATCCCCACCCTGTTTGGCGAAAGCCTTGTCATGCGAATTTTGGACCGGGATACCCTCATACTTGACCTTGATAAACTGGGATTTCCGGACGATGTACTGGCCCAATATACCCATCTCACCATGCAGCCTTATGGCATGATTCTGGTGACCGGACCAACGGGAAGCGGCAAAACATCTACCCTCTATACAACCCTTGCCAAAATCAATTCACCGGAAAACAAAATTATTACCCTGGAAGAACCGGTTGAATATCAACTGAGCGGCGTAAACCAGATTCAGGTAAACCAGAAAATCGGCATGTCCTTTGCCAGCGGACTTCGTTCTATTGTGCGCCAGGATCCGGATATCATCCTGGTGGGGGAAATCCGGGACAGGGAAACCGCCGAGATTGCCATCCAGTCCGCTTTGACCGGGCATTTACTGTTCAGCACACTCCATACCAATGATGCGGCGGGGGCTGTTACCAGGCTTCTGGACATGGGTGTGGAGAGTTTTCTCCTGAGTTCGACCCTTTTGGGCGTTCTGGCCCAGCGGCTTGTGAGAGTCATCTGCCCGGAATGCAAACAGCAGGTACAACCGGAAGAAAGGCTTTTGAAATCCATGCAGATAGGCCCCGAGGAATCCCCCGAAATAAAGTTTTTTGCCGGCAAGGGCTGTGAAGCGTGTCGATACACAGGGTTCAGAGGCAGGACCGCTATTTTCGAATATCTGCCCATAAATCAGCGGATTCGAAAAGAGATCATCAATAAATCGAGCGCTGAGAAGATCAAAGATGTGGCGGTTGAATCAGGCATGTTGACCCTGAGAGAGGACGGATGGCGAAAGGTGAAGGCAGGGATGACCACCATTCCCGAAATATTGAAAGTCACCCTTGAAAACTGACAATGGTTGCATACTCATATAAAGCCGCTGACAGTGCCGGTAAAATTGTGACAGGCGTCCTGGATGCGGATGAAGAAAAAAAGGTGGTGGCTGAATTGCAGACCCGCGGGCTGATTCCCATACGGATCGCTCTGGCTAAGGGAAACGGCAAGCAGCTGGGATTGAATCTTTCAGAGCAGTTTCTCGGCCTTTTTCACGGTGTTTCTTCCAAAGATGTGATGGTTTTTACCCAGGACCTTGCGACCCTCCTCGAAGCCGGTCTGCCCGTTGATCGAGCCCTTTCCCTGTTGATCGAATCCGCTGAAAAAGAACGGTTCAAAATGGTGGTGGACGATATCCTTAAAACCGTTCAGGGTGGCGGATATTTATCTGATGCCCTGGCAAAACACCCAAAGGCTTTCACCTCATTTTATGTGAGCATGGTGCGGGCCGGTGAAGCGGGAGGCGTTCTGGAAGGGGTATTAAGCCGGCTAGGGGAGTTTTTGGAAAGCGCACAGGAGCTCAAGGATTATATCAAATCCGCCATGGTATACCCCATCTTTCTCGTGGGTG
Organism: uncultured Desulfobacteraceae bacterium; assembly: GCA_964588535.1. Lineage (GTDB taxonomy): Bacteria > Desulfobacterota > DSM-4660 > Desulfatiglandales > Desulfatiglandaceae > NaphS2. The sequence goes on along the minus strand of CAZPQA010000040.1, from coordinate 17,553 downwards.
TGGGAGGGGTGTCCATTATCATACTTTTGACCTTTGTCATTCCAAAATTCTCAATTATTTTCTCAGATATGGGGCAGGCCATTCCCCTCAGTACCCAGATTCTGCTGGGGATCAGTGAACTGCTTCAGTCCTATTGGTGGGCCATTCTGGCTGTATTGGGAGTGGGTTATTTTTTTATTAGAAAATATCTAAACACGCCTTCGGGGCGTTTGAAATTTGACCGAAAGAAAATGAAATTCCCTGTGGTGGGGGAACTCATCAAGAAAATTGAGGTGGCCCGTTTTGCAAGAACCCTCGGGACATTGACAAAAAGCGGCGTTCCCATTCTGCAGGCGCTCATGCTGGTAAAAGACATTATGGGTAACAAGGTCATTTCAGCGGCAATGGAAAATGTTTATGCACGGGTGAAGGAAGGGGATCGGTTGTCAAAACCCCTGCGGGATACGGGTATTTTTCCGCCCCTTGCCATTCAGATGATCACTGTGGGAGAAGAGACGGGACGACTGGATCGCATGCTTCTGAGGGTGGCGGAAAGTTACGAAAAAATGGTTCGCAACACGGTAAAACGGCTCATCAGCCTGCTGGAGCCAACCATGATCCTGGTCATGGGCCTGGTGGTGGGTTTTGTGGTCGTTTCCATGCTCATGGCGGTATTCAGTATGAACGAAATGCCCTTTTGAAGGGTATATGAAAGGAGTTCACATGAACAAACGCAAAAAAAGAGAAATGGGCTTCAGCCTCATTGAGTTGTTGATCGTAATGGTCATCATGGGCCTTCTGGCCGCCCTGGTGGGTCCCCGTATGTTTGGAAAGGTGGGTAAATCAAAGCAAAATGCAGCGCGTGCCCAAATGGCTCTTTTTGAAACCGCTCTCGACACCTACCGGCTGGATGTGGGCAAATACCCTTCAACGGAACAGGGCCTTAAAGCCCTCAGGACCAAACCCTCGGACGGTGAAAAATGGGATGGCCCCTATCTGCCGAAATCGGTGCCCAAGGACCCGTGGGGTCATCCATATGTGTACAGGCGGACCGATAACGGCGAAGTTGAAATGATTTCCCTGGGCGCTAACGGCACCGAAGGCGGAGATGGCGAGGACAAAGATATTTCCAATCGGGACGGGGATGAAGAAGACGGATGAAAAAGGGATTCTCACTCATCGAATTGCTGGTGGTTCTGGTTCTCATCAGTGTCTTTTCGGCATTTGTGGGTGTGAACGTTGCCGGCAGTTTGGGGAATATGGGGTTGAAGACCGCTTCCAAAAAGGTGGCGGCCTCCCTGAGGTACGCCAGAAGCCGTGCCATAACTGAAAGCATTCCTTATGTGGCACTTTTGGATCTCAACCAAAACCGGATGACCATCAAACCCGATGTCATGTCCCCCGGCAGTGAAAAAAATGCGGGCGATTCCACTTCGAATCAGAAAGTAAGCGATCAAAAGCGCTATTATCTCCCGGAAGACGTGAAATTTAAGAATGCCCTGGCCTTTGACGGAACGGAATCCGATTCAAGGTTTTTTGCCGTCGTCTTTATGCCCAACGGTTGCAGCAGCGGGGGAACCATCCTTTTAGAAAATAATCGCGAGCGCGGATCCGCTGTAAAAATTGACTTTGTCACCGGCACGGTGCGTGTGGAGATATCTTGAGGAATGTCAATAGTGGTTTTGCACTGATTGAAATCCTTGTGGCCGTTTCTGTTCTAACCATTTCTCTGGTGGTGATTTTTCAGCTTTTTTCAGGAGGCCTCAAATCGCGAAAATTATCGGAACAATACGCAAGGGGCGTATTTCATGCCAGGGAGAAAATGGCGGAAATTCTGCTTGTCCCCGATTTATCAGAGGGAGAAACCCAAGGGGAATTCGAGGATGCCTATGAATGGCAAGCGGTCATTACCCGGGTTGTTTCCGGCGAAAAAGAAGAAAAACTGCCCGCTAAATTGCTGAATGTAAAGGTCCGGATTAATTGGCGTGAGGGAGAAAAAGAGAAATCCTTTGTCGTTGATACCTTGAAAGTGGTTGAAAAGGAGAAGGGGTCTTGAATTTTGGGAAAAGAGGCTTCACCCTTTTGGAACTCATGCTTTCCCTCGCCATTATGGGGGTCGTGCTGCTGATTATTTTCGGCGCTCTCAGAGTCGGCACGCGGGCGTGGGAAAAGGGTGAGAAAGATGTGGCGGTTCATCAGCGGCAGCGTGCTGTTTTGGGCCTCCTGAACCAACAGATCGCAAGCGCCTGCCTATATGAAATCAAAATGGGCGATGACGTCTTTTATTTCAAAGGCTCTGAAGGGACAATGGAATTTGTTTCCCGCAGCCCCATTGTGCCTGGAGCATTGACCGGTGTGGTGTTTGTGAAATACATGATTCAGGGGGGCGATGGGGATGGGAAAAAACAGCTCAAACTTTATGAAAAAGATGCCGGGTTCCTGAAAGAAGATCTTGAAAGCCAGAGAGACGAAGATCTTTTCACATTGATTTCGGGCATTGAAGATCTTCAGTTTGAATATCTGAAAGGGAACGATGATGGGGGTGAAACGGACTGGCAAACCTCCTGGGATCCATCCGAAAAGGCAGGATTTCCCCTTGCGGTCAAAATCGTCCTGAAACAAGATGAGGAAACGGCACCCATTAGCCTTGTTGTACCCATTCAGTGTCAGAAAGAATAATGGGATATGCCTTCAAAAAAAGAATGCCACAGGAGCAGGGCATAGCGCTTTTTATGGTGCTGTGGGTGCTGATCCTCCTTTCGACCATTGCCACCGAATTTTGTTTCGCCATGCGGACCGAGGTCAATATGGTCCGCAACTTCAAGGAGCAAACCGAGGCCTATTACATTGCCCTGGCGGGGTTGAACCGTGCCATATTCGAATTGCTGCGAAATGAATCTTCTCCTGAAATAAAGAAATTGCTGGCAGATGAAAATGAAGAGTCTGCTGAAACGACCTCACGCTGGCGGATGAACACGGATATTCCACCGGTTCCCTTTTCCGGGGGGCGGTTTAAAGTGGACATCAAGAATGAAGGTGGAAAAATCGACCTCAATACCGCCGATGAATTCCTTTTGAAGTTGTTGCTCAACGGCTTCGATCTTGAAGAACAGGAAAAAAGCATTATTGTGGACTCCATTATGGATTGGCGGGATGAAAACGACCTTCATCGCATGAACGGTGCTGAATATAATTATTATCGGTCTCTTCCAGAACCTTATGAATGTAAAAACGCTGATTTTGATACCATAGAGGAGTTGCTGATGGTTCGAGGCGTCACGCCGGAATTATTTTATGGGGGCCTTGATAACATGGTGACCGCCTTCCAAGACCGCAGTTCTGAACGGGGAAAGGTCAGGCAAAGACGAACCAAAGCGAGTGGATCCAAAATCTGTATCAACGCCGCATCTAAAGCAATGCTTGTTTCTTTGCCCAAAATGACTGACGGTTTGGCACAATCGGTCTCAGACTTCAGAAAAGAAGCGGATTTCAAATCCCTGCGAGAAGTGTCAACGCTTCTGGGGGCGGATGTGTATGAGGCAATATTGCCCTATATCACCGTGACGCCCAGCCCATATTATCAGATTGTGTCTATGGCGAACATCACCGACAACCGGACCCGGCAAGGGGTTTCGGCCATGGTAGAGATCAATCGAACCATTGATAAGGGATACCGGGTGGTGCAGTGGAACGACCGCGTACTGACGGAAACCCCATCCGCCGAATCAAGCCAGTGAAAATTTCCTGAGGAACCAACCATGATTTTTCAGACAAGCTTAGGCGTTGACATAGGGGAGCATGAACTGTGTCTGGCCTGCCTGAAAGCGTCATCCAGAGACATCCAACTGGCGGCACACGCTGTTTACTCTATTGAACAAGGCATCCACGGCGAGAAAAAATCAACGGCCATTTCAGACTTGATTAAAAGGTTTCTACGGGAAAACCGGATTTCTCCTGGATCTGTTTTCCTGGGAATCCCGCGCAGCAAGACTATCCTGCGATACCTGGAATTACCCATTGCCGTAAAAGAAAATCTCAGGGAAACCCTGGGCTATGAATTGGAAAAGCACGTCCCATTCAACCCCGAGGATGTATATTTTGACTTTCAAATCATTTCAGAGGATAAATCGGCCGACCGGTTGCAATTGCTTCTTGTCGTGGTAAAAAAGCAGGCCCTGTCGACTGTTCTAGCAGCTTCGGAACACTTAGGTCTCGGTATTTCAGGTATTGGGATCACCGCGACAGCGCTGGCTGATTATTTTTCCTGTCGTAGCAAAAAAGACAATGAGATCGTAAGATCCTTTGTTTATATGCATGAAGATCGCATTGAATTGGGTCTTGTCAAAGATGGCATGCTTTTGCATTCCAGGGATTTATCAAGGAACGAGGGGTGCATTGAAGCCATTCCGAGAGCACTTTCGAAAATGCGCCTCGACTTTGTAAAGGACGACGAACCCCTCGATACCGTATTGTGTGGAATAAAAAAGGATGATCCCCTTCCGGAACATCTTGGCAAAACAAACGGGATTGCGCTTCATCAGGTGGATCTTTCAAGGACTCAAATTCCTTCCACTGCCTTCATGGCCGCTTACGGACTTGCGTTAAAAGGTGTTCGGAAGACTTCCATGGATATCAACCTGCTACCGCCAACGCTGCGGAAAAGGCCCAGTAAATTGAAACTCTATGCCCTGCTCGGGTTGTTACTGCTGGTCCTTCTGGGAGCACTGGCCTGGGGGGGAGGCTTCTTTTTGCAACGTCAGTGGACCCTAGATCGGCTGGATGGTGAGATCAAAGGCTTGGGATCTCAGCTGAAAAAACTTGAGCAGATAAAAACAGAAAATAAGAGAATAGAGGACCGCATCGATTACCTGAACACGCTTCGTCGGGGCGGGCCGCCCGTTCTGGATATATTGAAAGAATTGTCTGAAAGGGTCCCTAAGAGTATCTGGCTGAACCGATTCACCTTTTCGGAAAATGGTATTCAGTTAGAGGGGTACGCCACTTCGGCCTCCGAACTCATCCGGCTTCTGGACGCTTCTCCCATGTTCAGCGACGTGAAATTTCTATCCGCCATCAACAAGGATCGTACCGGCAAGGAAAAGTTTCGAATCGGAATGAATCTCAAATGAAAAAAATAGACAAAAAAAGAAAATATTTCTTGGTGGCCATGGCCTTTCTTCTAATTGCGGGGGCAATCTATAGAATGTGGCCGCAAATACAGGATATTTTTACTGCAGACGACACGATCGCATTAAAGAAAAAACAGTTTGTCAAACATCAGAAGATACTTCAATCCGCCGGTAATCTGGAAAAGAGGCTCGCCCTTACCAAAACAATTATCAAGCAGACAGAGTCAGGACTGCTAACCGGAAAAACGCCCGCATTGGCTGCTGCAGACATCCAAAAAGTCATCCGTGAGATGGCAAAAAAAAGTCAGATGGAGATCAAAAGTATTCGGATTCTTAAACCGAAGGATGTTGATGATGGCCTTTATTTGAGTATACCGGTTGAATTTGTTGCTAAAGGTGTCATCAGACAATTGAAGGAATTCCTGTATCGGATTAGGGCCTCTCCAAAATACTTGACAGTGCAGAAAGTGCAAATTAGTGTCAGGCTGAGGCGAAACAAAAGCACTAAAAGCGGGAAGTTGGAAAACATCACCGCCAATATTACGATCATCGGTTTTTTGAATAAAGTGAATGATCCCATAAAATAGAAAGGCTGGCAGGATGCTTTCAAGGATATGGCTTATCAATGTCATACTGTTGCTTTTGTTCGCTTTTTTTGGTGTAAAAGCATACGGGGTTTGGTTTCAGGGAAACACTGGGGATAAAATCCCGGAAATAGCGGGCAGCCCCGTCCAGAAAACCCTAAAACCTGTGGCAGCTCCACATGAAAGAAAGATTTCCCCTGAAACGAAATACGATGCCTTGATAACCTTAAATCTTTTTCATCCTGAACGGACTGAGACCATCCTGGGAGCGCCAAAGCCAGATGAAAAATCAAAAAAGCTGAGTGCCGTTGAACAAAAAAACATAAAGCAATATTTCAGCAATTTAGCCCTTTATGGTTTGGTCATTACGAATGATTCTGCTGAAGCGCTCGTGTCTCTTCCGGTTGCAAAGCCCGTTCTCAAAGGTAGAAAAACCTCTATCCCGAAAAACACAAGACGAAATGTAAAGCGACTGACGGTCAAACAGACCCAATGGGTCAAAGCCGGCGATACCCTGGGCGATTTCAAGGTGGTGTCCATTAAACCCGACAGGGTAATATTGAAAGCCGGAGAGCAATCGTATGATCTGTTGCTGTATGACAAAGACAATCTCAAAAAGCGGGCGGCCCCAAAACCGAAAACAGGCCCTAATGTGGTGGGTGTGTCCATAAAGCCCACAGCTGGTTCAAAGGTTGCGAAAGTACCTGTAAAATCACCGGTTGTGAACGCAAAAGGACAATCGACCATCCCGTTGCCAACTAAAAAAGAGGCCCCCGGCGCCCCTGTGACAAAAACGCGGAAAAGCCAATAATAGGGAATCGACGGAGAAAAGCAAGCAAGGTAACCACATGCGAAAATATCTAGTAAAAACAATCCTTTTAATGGGCATGCTCATGGGGGCAGCCGTTCTTTACGCCGGTTGTGCGGGTACGGCCACAACAGATACCCGAAAAATCGCAACAGGCAAAGCCCCCCTTGAAGCAGAAATGCTTGAAGATGCAGACAAAAATTACGAAAAAACGCAGCAGGGTACCGAAGCATCGAATAAACATCAGGAAAAACCGACTACAAAGGTTTCGTCGGTTAAAGGTATTTCTTCAACCCCCGGAAGGGCAGCAAGAGTTTTTTCCACGGGCCAATACGCGAAGGGGTCCCCATCCACCCCATACAAAAAAAGATATGCTCCGGGAAGGAGTACCCGGAGAACTTCCTCACTTTCCAAGGGCGGGCCTGAAGCGGAAGGACAGATTATTTTCAACTTTGATGACGCAGACCTCTACGAAGTTATCAAAACCATGGCCGAGCTCCTGGAAATTAACTATATCGTTGATCCGGGGATTCAAGGGAAAGTGACCATTCATACCGCCCGTAAACTGAAGAAAGCCGATCTTTTCCCGGTTTTTTCCCAGATCCTCGGGGTAAACGGTTTGACCGCCATGAAGGAGGGCAAACTCTATAAAATTGTGCCCATGAAGGATGCCCCCCGAATGCCCATGGAGATTTTGTATACCCGAGGTCAGAAAGATATCCCCCCCATGGACCGGGTGATCATTCAAATTATTCCCCTAACGTATATCTCCACGGGGGAAATGACCAAACTCATAACCCCCTTTCTTTCTTCAGGCGGAACCATTGTGGCCAGTGTGCCCACCAATACCCTGGTGGTGGTGGATAAGGGCGCCAATATCTTAAAAATCCTGCAGCTGGTGGGAACCTTTGACCTTAACGCGCTGGATCGGGTGTATTATCGCTTTTTCCCCCTGGAGTATCTCGATGCAAAGGAAGTGGCGGCCATCGTAACCGAATTTATGACCTCTTATGGGGGGAGTTCGGCCGAAATAGTCAAATTTATCGCGCTGGAACGGTTGAATACATTGCTTGCGCTCAGTACGACCCCCGATGTTTTTCACAAAATTGAAGAGTTAATAGATCAAATCGACATTGTGGATGAAACGGTTGCAGTCAGGATTTTTGTCTATTTTGTCAGAAATGGGGCAGCCAATGAATTGGCCGCGCTCTTAAACGATGTTTTGACGGGAAAAGAAACCAAGACACAGGAAAAAAAGAAAGCCGGGGGATCGACAAGCCCTGAGGGAAACCCGTTTTCCATGGCCAAGATGGCGGAAAAAAAGGCGGAAAAAAAGGCGGAAAAAGCCGGGCAATCCACCAAGAGAAGCCCAAAGACCTCAAAAGCTGCCGGTGGTGGACCGGAAGGCTCCGGCACCCTTATGGGTGAAGTGACCATCACGCCGGACGAAATCCGGAATGCGCTCATTATCGAATCAACCCCTTCCGATTACAAGATTATACAGGGAATACTGAAAAAGCTCGATATCATGCCGCGCCAGGTGTTGATTCAGGCGACCATTGCCGAGGTTACCCTGGATTCATCCACCCAATTTGGCGTTGAGTACGCGTTTGGTCAGGGTGCTGGCGCCCTGGGTGCCGGTTTTATGGCCACCTTGGGCTCGGGCGGGCTTAAATATTCCATTGGGGTAACCAACAAATGGTATGCTGAACTGAATGCCCTGGCCACAAAAGGAAGACTGAACGTCATTTCATCTCCCCATGTGCTGGCTTCCGATAACCAGGAGGCCAAAATCGACGTGTCCAAGGAGATTCCCCTGGCAAGCGGTTCAACAACTGTTGCAAGCGGTAGCACAATAAGTGAAACTACCATTGAATACCGGGATACCGGGGTCATCCTTTCGGTTACGCCCCACATCAATGAACGAGGCCTGGTGACCATGGATATAAGCCAGGAAGTAAGTAATTATGACGGCGACCAGTTTGTGGCCGGCAAAGAATACCCCAAATTCTCCAAGCGGGTGGTCAAGACCACCCTCACCGTAGGGCACGGCCAGACCATTGCCATCGGCGGGTTGATCCGGGACCGGGAAAAAGAAGAACTCAGGGGACTTCCCTGCCTGATTGATATGCCGGTGATTAAATATCTGACCGGTAGCTGGGAAAAAGTAACTGAGAAGGTCGAGCTGATCGTCCTGATCACGCCCCGGGTGGTGGACGACATGGACGATGTGAAAGCCATGACCAATGAGTTCAAGCAAAAAGTCCAAAGCGTCATGAAGCAGTTTTATCCGCAGCAATAGAAACACCTTTCAAAAGGGTTAGTGCCCTCCCTTAATTTTTTAAAACCCATACATGTATATTTTTTCCCTTATCAGACGCTGGTTTGAAATACCCATTCACCACAAAACCCTTTTCTGGGGGTTTGTGCGAAACGAAATCAAAGGGCGTTTTGCCGGATCCATCGGGGGATTTGTGTGGAGCCTGCTGACACCTCTGGCCAATCTGCTCATCTACGTCTTTGTGTTCTCAATAATTTTCAAGATCCGAATGAAGCCCATGGAAACGGGGACTGACAGTTTTGTTGTGTACTTTCTGACGGGGCTACTCCCGTGGACCGCTTTTTCAGAGGCCCTGAACAGCGCCACCGATGCTTTTCTGAGCCGGGCCAACCTTATTACAAAGGTGGCGTTCCCTCTGGAAATTCTTCCCTTGTCAGGGGTTATCGTCCCTTTCCTCCTTAACGGCCTCGGTTTTGTGATGTTTCTGGTTTATTTGATGTTCAAAGGGTATTTTCATATGGCCTGGGTCTGGCTGCCCCTGGTGGTGGTTACCCATATGGTGTTTACACTGGGCATGGTAAGCCTGATCGCCAGTCTCTCCGTTTTTTTAAGGGACATTAAACAATTCATCGGAACTGCCCTCTCACTGTGGTTTTTCCTGACACCCATCATCTACCCCTTGTCCATGGTGCCGGAGAAACTGCAGTGGGTCATCAAATTAAATCCCATGTATCCCTTTATCGAATTGTACCATCAAGTGCTGTTGCATCATTTTATTTCTTTTACCATGCTGGCCTATGCCTTTGGGTTGACCCTGTGCTGTTTTGTGGGTAGCGTCATTTTTTTTGAACGCTCTAAATACGCCTTTGCGGACGTCTTGTAAGGGCGTGGGGCGCGGAAAATTCGGGGAGTCGTGCATTTGAACGCCATTGAGGCTCGCAACTTGACGAAAAATTACCAGGTCTATCTAAGACCCTTTGACCGTCTCAAAGAAGCGGTTCTTCGAAAGCCCTGCCATGATCTGGTAAAAGCCCTGTCGGATGTCTCTTTTGAAGTCCCCGAAGGTGGTACGCTGGGGATCATCGGCGAAAACGGCGCCGGAAAATCGACCCTGCTGAAAATACTGGCCGGCACCGCCCGGCCCACTGCGGGCGGAATGGTCAACCGGGGCAGAATAGCGGCCCTTCTGGAACTGGGGTCAGGGTTTCATCCTGAGTTCAGCGGCCGGCAGAATATCTATCTGAATGCAGCGCTTCTGGGCTTGAAAGAAAAAGAGATCCGGGACCGTGAAGAGGCGATTATCGCGTTTTCCGAATTGGCGCATGCCATCGACCGGCCGGTCAAGACCTATTCGTCGGGAATGTATGTGCGTCTGGCATTTTCCATTGCAACCAGTGTGGACCCACAGATCCTGATAATTGATGAGGCCCTCAGCGTAGGGGATCAGCGATTTCAGCAAAAATGCGTGGATCGAATGATGAATTTCAGAAAGGCCAACAAGACGCTCATTATCTGTACCCACAGTATGTATATGATCAACGAATTGTGTTCCCGCACCCTGTGGTTGAAAAACGGGCGGCTATGCGGTTATGGAAAAACATCTTCAGTGGTTTCATCCTATCTGGCCTATCTTGAAAATGACCCTGAACCCCTTCCATCGGCCCCTGCGGCACCGGCTGAATCGCAAATGCCCGATATCCTGATCGAAGAGGTACGCCTGCTGGATGAAGAAAAAAAATCCATGGCGCATATCCATCAATTCCAGACCATTGTTGTTCAGGTGAAGACCCGCCGGATCGGTCCGCCCATTAAAGGCCATCTGGCCGTCGGATTCGGATTTTCAGACGACGTCCAGGTCTTTGAAACCACCACCAAAATGTCCGGTCTGGATCCGATCCTTTTTTCCGGTGAACAGACTATTGAGCTGGTGATTCCATCCATACCCATTCTGGGTGGTAATTACCTGGTAAGGGTAAGGGTCGGCGATGAACACGCCATGCGGGAGATCGACCGAATGACCCATGGCCCTTTTGTGATCGAAAGTGACCATCCTGAAATCGGAATGATGTGGATGCCCCATTCCTGGAATGTCCCATAAACAGCTGGAGATGTTTTATCTGGTTTGAAAACCCTTGCGATTATCGTTAATTATAAGAGCGTTGCCCTGACCCTGCAGGCCGTGAAATCAATCCTGGAATCCGAATCGCTGGGCCCGGTCAACATCGTGGTGGTGGACAACAGCGGTGATCCGGACGAGAGCCATAAGCTGCGATCAAACCTCACTTCATCGGTGATTTTGCGGGTAAACGCTCACAATATGGGGTTCGGATTTGCGTGCAACCAGGCCTTTAGGGAATTTGAAAGCGACGGAATTCTGCTTATTAATCCGGATGCCCTGTTGCTCCCGGGTTGCTTGAAGCAACTGCAAAAAACCCTTTTTGTCAGCCGGAGTGTTGCCGCTGTCTCCCCTCAGCTTTTCTGGGATGATGAGCAGGCTTTCCATCTGCCGCCCCCTTATCCCACAGCGCTTTTTGAATTCCGGACCTTTCTGGCAACCTGGGGTTCAGACGCCGGGATTAACCGATTCATCAGTGTCCTGTGGCGAAAACGTTCCATCAAATTGTGGCGTTCCGAAAAACCGGTGGAGGTGAGCAATCTCTCTGGCGGCCTGGTGCTTCTGGATCGGGCGGCTGTTCAAAAAACCGGTGGGCTCTTTGATCCCCGTTTTTTTCTCTACTATGAAGACACGGATCTTTTTCTACGACTGAGAAACAACGGCTTCCGGCTCTTGATCGAACCACGGGCTTGCGCCATTCATTATTATGATCAATGCGGCCGGCATCAATGGCAGGAAAAAAGAAGGCTGATGGAAAAATCCCATGCCCTTTTCCTGGAAAAACACGAAACCGCCTGGAAGGCTTGCCTTAAAAAGGCTCTTGAACGTTTCTCCCGCCCTGCCATGGGCCAGAAAAAATTCAATTCACCTGTATATAAAACGCCCTTTTCCTTGAAAGTGCCACCGCGTTTTCAAGAACAATGGCTTTTTGAATGGAGTCCCAACCCTGATCTGATTCCATCCGCCGCCCGGTTTGGCGCTGGCCCGGAGATGCGTTTCCCCGAAACCTGTTGGAAATTGCTTTCGCCGGGACAATATTTCGGGCGTCTGGGGGGCATTAAGCGATTCGGAACACCTTTTCAGCAAGTCTCCTGGATAGTTCATTAGCGCAGCTAAACGCCATGGCAATGGCAATTATCTCTTTGAATGACAACAACCACAACCTCCTTTGGATGACCCGGCCATGCAAACCGAAGAAAAGCTGATCCCCTTTCACACAAAAGATCCGACGGGCAGGCGGGTGCTGGTTCTGGCCCCGCATCCCGACGACGAAACCCTGGGTTGCGGCGGTAGTCTGGCACTTCATGACAAAGCGGGAGACCCGATAAAAATTGTCTTTTTAACCAATGGCGCAAAAGGAGATTCTACCGGAAAAATTGAAAAAAACCGTTATATGGCCCTGCGGCAAAGCGAAGCGGAAAGAGCGTGCGAATGCATGGGTGTGAGCGAGTTGGAATTCTGGCCTTACGAAGATCGGTCTCTGGCCGGTGCCCGCGGCGCCCTTTCTCGCATGGTGGATCTGCTGAACGATTACCGTCCCCAACTGGTATACGCCCCGTCTCCCCTGGAAATTCACCCGGATCATCGGGCCGCCTGTTTTCTGTTGTGTGATGCCCTTCGAGGCGGAGATTTCAGTTTCGAGGTGGCCTTTTATGAGGTGGGTCAACCCATCTGCGTGAATGCCCTGGTCGATATTACACCGGTTCTGCCCCAAAAAAATAAGGCCATTAACCAATACAAAAGCCAGCTCAAAGAAAGGCCCTACGGCGAAATCACCCTTGGGTTGAACCGTTTTCGAAGCATGACCCTTCCGGAAAGGGTGACCCATGCCGAGGGATTCTCGTGGCAGGATGCCCGGTTGATTCAAAAAATCGGCCCCATGGCCATTTTGTCGCATCATGCACACCGGCTTGCGCCCGATCCTGCAGAATCGGGCCCCCTGGTATCCATCATCGTTCGAACAAAGGACCGCCCGCACCTGCTGGCCAACGCCATCGGTTCCATCATTCGGCAGACCTACGCCAACCTGGAAATTGTGCTGATAAACGACGGCGGGCAAGATGTTGCCGAGGTCCTTGAAGCCCTTTCCGGGGAGATTCCTACCCGGTATGTGCGCCATGAAAAATGCAAGGGCAGAGCGGCCGCCGCCAATAGCGGGTTAAAGGCGGCAAGGGGAGCATATTTCAATTTCCTCGATGACGACGACGTGCTTTATCCCGATCACGTGGCGCACCTCGTAAACCACCTTGAGATGACACGCGAAAAAGTGGCTTACAGCAATGTTCTGAACGTTTTTTTTAAAGGCCCGCCCGAAACCCCCGGCAACCGCTGGAAAGAAGAACTGGTGTTTAATTTCGACTTTGATCCGGACAGGCTTTTGTTTGAAAACTATATTCCCATCATGAGCGTCTTGTTTTCAAGGGAAGTCCTTCGAAAGGTAACCCCCTTTTCAAAGGACTTGACCCTCTTTGAGGATTGGGACTTCTGGATTCGGGTATCCCGCCATTTTCCCTTCCAACACCTGGACCACACCACTGCGGAATACCGGTTTTACGGAACAACCGGCATGGCAACCGCCCATCACATGAAATATCGTTACGACCAGGCCCGGGCCATGGTTTTTGACCGGACCCGTCCCCACATGAACGGACGGGCGTGGGCCGCCTTTCGAAAAGCCGCTGAAATCGAGGCTGAACCGCCGGTGCAACCCCTCAAGGGGGGGCTGGATATATCGATTATGGCGACACAGCTTGAAGAAACAACGCAACACTTGGCAGAGCTTCAACAAACACAACAACAGTTGCACCTCAAAAATGTGGAACTGGCACTCCAGATCGGGAGCCTTTCCACACCTGCCGTTTCCGAAAGACCCCCTTTGGGCCTTCGACGAAACTTGAAAGCCATCCTCAATAAAGCCACGCATTTTTGCTGTCAAAAGGGTCCAAAAAGAGGTTGACAGTTCAAAACCGACATGCTAAGAGTTCAAGACGCTGTCCGTATTTTTCAGAATGCGGGTTCCGGGCGGCTGGCAGCTGAACATTAGTAAATGCTTTGCATAAGAATGAACGGTTTCATTGGAAGTTCTTCAAGCAGTGGTTTAACCTTGAGCCCTAAAATCGGAATTGTATTTGAGAACCCGGGGAAAAAGTGTTCCCTTTTAAATTTGTTTATTGCTTGAAAAAAGCTTGACAAACGGATTATCTTCAATATAATGACGTTAAACGTGGTAATTCGAAGCGTTTCAGGTCTAAGATTTTGGACAAAAAAGCAGGAAAATTTTTGGAGTATGACGAAATTTCAATCTAAAGGAGGTGGTGATCTCGATTCAGACGGTTAAGCGTTGGGTTGTTTTTGGGTGTTTATAATTTTTTAAGGGAAGCAAAACTATAATTTAAGGAGGAAAAGAGTATGAAAAAGTTTTTTATAGCCCTTTCAGTTCTGGCGGCGCTGATGTTAGGCGTGGTTCCGGCTCAGGCTTTGGTTGGAATGCCCGACGATCAGCCGGGTGCCGATGCGATTGTTCCCTTTATCTGCAGCACGGATCTTACAAGCGGTACCGGTCTCAATACCCTGATCGCGTTCACGGAGCTCGGTGCCAGGGAAACTGGAACAACTTTGGACAGGTCACTTGATTTTGATTGGGATGTTATGACCGTTCGAAGTGCTACCGTTGCTGACGGTACGCTTAGGGGTACGGGACATGCCGTTGTATCTACGGACGCCAAAACGCTGGTTAAGGAAGTAGCTTCTGGTGACCTGTCCAGCCTTGAAGTAACCATTGACGGCACGACCTTCTATGCCGGGTACATTTACTTTGAAAGTAATAATATCGTTGCAGCTACGACCCCGACTACCATTGCAGCCAACAACCACGTAGTAGGCCAGTTCCTGTATGTCAATCTGGCCATTGGTCAGGCTGCCGGCGCGAATATTCCGGTGCTTGAGTACAACAACGACATTGCAGGTGATAACACATCGGCTGCCTCGGTGAACATGACGTCTCTCAGGTTCGTTGAAAAGTTTTCACCGGATGCACTGGCATCAGCCATGGCATTGCAGGTAAGCGATGTTCCTGCGGCCTCCCAGGCAACATATTTCGGCTTGTTCCCCCGCTTCTACATTCCCGCAAGCGGCGATGCCAACTGGCTGATCAACTGGCAGTGTGATAATGGTACCACTTCTACCGGAGCCTCCAATATTGCGGGTCTTCACAGTATCCATATCAATGTCTACAGAGCCGACGAACAGGTTAGATCTACTACCCTCAAATGGCCCAATGAAGTAAATATCCTTAACGTTGAAGATGAGCTGCCTTCAGCTCTCTTTGCTTCATTCCCGAAAGAAGGTTGGTTTGACTTCAGATGGGATAGTATAGCCGGCGGTGATTTTCCGGATGTGGATAGCATCCGAGACATATCACTCTTTGCATTCAATTACATGATAGCCAACGGTACGGCTACTGAAGCTTGGACGGTACTGAATCCCGTTCCCAGAGCTAGCCTGTACTAATAACAGATTGTTCGCTATGAATTAATGGCGATAATCACAGCTAAAGAAAGCGGGCCGTTGTGTGTGGCCCGCTTTTTTTAATACCGCATACGCGATGGTGGCTTTTGCAGCTGGGAATTGCATTGAAAGGTTTCGCATTGGTCACAATTTAAGGAAGTCTTATGCGCAAAACTCCAAGAACCCTTCTTATTTTTCTTATGTTTGCCCATGTTGTCGGACTTTACGCGTGCAACAATGACTCGCAGCAGCGTGAATCCATCAATGGCAAAACGGCGGATGATTCTCTTCGGTTTGTGGAATCGTCTGCCAGCCTCCCCATTGCCGGCCAATGGCGCCACGGTCTCGGTTTTTACGATATCAACGGAGACGGAAACCTGGATATTTTGGCACCTCCTCCAAGAATGGCCCCGGAAACGGATCGAAGGCCACACATCTGGCTGGGAAACGGAAAAGGTGAGTGGACGTCCGCCCCCCCCAATGTGCCAAGTTCTAAGTATGATTACGGCGATATCACAGCAGGGGATTTTAATGGTGACACTATTCCAGACATGGTCCTTGCCATTCACATGGTGGGCTTGAAGGGGTTAAAGGGGGAAGGTAACGGGCGTTATGGAGAATTAAATTCAGGTCTTCCCAAGTATTTCGACACCCGGGCCCTGGTTTCCGCTGATTTTAACAATGACGGCGTTGAAGATATCGCAGCTGTTGCCGAAGCAGACTTTAAGGGAAGACCGCGGCCCCCAAGGCTTGGTATAAATGTCTGCCTGGGGTCTAAAAGCGGCTGGCAATGCAGCTTTGTTGAAGGACCCAAAGAGGCGGACTGGATGTTTGCCGATAAGATTATCACCGGAGATGTGAACGGCGACGGCAATGTGGATATTGGTATTGGGTCCCTTCAACACCGGGCTGATCTCATTGTGTGGCTGGGAGACGGTAAGGGTGGTTTTAAGCCTTTTAACAACGGATTACCTAAAGAACTGCATTATTCTTCGGTTGCCTTTGCCGATATAAACGAAGACGGGCGTGATGATCTTATTGCAAACATCAGCGGTTTTGGGCCCAAAGGTGTAAAGGCATTGAAAGCTTTTTTTAGCCGGGAAGAGGGTTTTGAGGACATGTCCGAAGGTTTGCCAGAGGATCGGGTTTATGTTGCTGTCGGCGCAGGCGATCTAACCGGTGACGGAGGGGCGCCTGAGATTGTGGGCGGCACGCCGGCTGGGAAAATTGATATCTTTTCGTATAATCAAGGGAAATGGAATAGGAAGTCTGTTTCTGGATTGTCCGACGCGCACACGGGCGAGTTTTTCAACATCTATTGCGTTGATGTAAATAAAGACGGTCTCGATGACATTGTGTTTAATCATTACGCTGAGAGCACCGGAGGGAGTATCCGTGTATTTCTGACAGTTCCACCACAGGGGGGACAATAGTGAATTCAGCATGAAAGTGGAATCTGCTTTATCCCTTATATCAACAAGTCGAAATAATTTTTTTGTAATTTTTTGAGAATACCCATGAAAATGCCAAGATGTCTCTTCTATTGCCTCACCCCTTTATTTTTGTTGCTGCTCCTTTCACTGTTATCCGCTTGCGAAAGTAAAATGGCCGATCCCAAAGGGACCCTGGAAAAGCAGGCGGAACGCTACTGGACCGAGCGGATGATTAACCGGGATTTCAAGTACACCTATGAGGAAGAGCTGAAAGAGGGCCTCCCCCCTTTTGAAACTTATGTAAAAAAACTTGCCGCCATAACCCGGATTCCCACCTTATCACTCAAAGTTACCGAAGTGAAGGTTGATGGGAAAAACGGAACTGTCAAACTTTCTGCCAAATGCCGAATCCCCAACTTTCCAGTGGAAGTAGACATCCCCATGGGTGATCGGTGGATCATTGAGGGGAACCAGTGGAAGCACCTGTTACAGGTGAAATTTAAATAAAACATCGTTGTTAAGTCTCTGTTTGGGTCGTACTCAGGTTTTTCTACTGCCCCATAGAAACATTATCATTTCCAGCATAAATAGCCCATTGAACCGGCGGCATTTTGATCCATGGCTGGTTGCTTATGGGCTGTTGACGTTGGTCTATGTTCTGCGAGACCTTTGCATAACCTACCAAAATTTGTTCCCGGATATTTCATGGCAAAAGCG
>CAZPQA010000039.1:3257-27399 GCA_964588535.1 uncultured Desulfobacteraceae bacterium | reverse complement strand
TATTAGCGTGAGTATTCATGGCGCCTTTGGGGGGGCCGGTTGTGCCCGAGGTATAAGTCAGGTACGCCACGTCTTCCGGCGTAACGCCAGGGTCATCGGGTGATTGGCCTTGAAAGGCTTCGATCATTTCAAGCATATCCAGTGCGCCCGGCACGGCAATCTTTCGAGCGTTTTTCAAAAGGACCGGAGGGTCAGGCCCTGGTGGAATAAAATCCAAAGGGGATGTGGTGATGAGTTTTTCTACGGACGTGTTTTCGAAGAAGGAAAGGTCCAGATTGGATGCGATTTCATCGAGCGTCAAAAAGAGCCTGGCGCCCGAATCCTCACAGAAATACTTCAGCTCCTTCTCCTTGTACATGGGGTTCACGGGCACTACGATGGCTCCCAGCTTCCACGCCGCATAGGCGGCGATGGGGAACTGAGGGACATTCTGAAGATCCAGAATGATCCGATCTCCTTTTTGAAGCCCCAGGTCCTCAAACGCTGCGGCCAGTTGATCTGAAAACCGGTCAACCTGTTTGAAGGATATCTCGTGATCGAAATAGTAGATGGCCGTTGCATCAGGGTTGAGTGTGGTGCTTTTTTTGAAGTCCCCGAGAGCCGTCTCATTTGTGGGATCAAGATCATGGGGGACATGGTCCGGGTAATTTTTCAGCCACGGCCTTTTTTCATAAATGGATGCCATGGTACACTTCCCGAATCATCAACAGATGGTCCGGCCCCCGGGGGCTGCCCATGACCATGGCAATCCTGCCGGCTAAATCGAAAAATCTCCATGGTCGCCGTCTCTCCATCATGAAGGCCTTCCTTCACTGTCCCAGCCCCGAACGTGGTAATATTCCTTCAACATCACGTCCATCTGCTCCCGGGTAAGGACCTTACCCGTCTCGGGAAGGGGTTCCTCATAAAACCGCGGCGGCAAACGATCGTCCTCCATGGTGAGACCCTCCCGAATATTGAAACGCCGAATCTGGTCGGTGGTCCATCGGGCGATATTCACCATGTCTTCCGTGGATAACTCCAGGCCCGTAACGGCATTCACCATCTCTTCCAGCTCATCCCATTGGTAGAGATCTCGATAAAACCTGCACAGGATCAGGGTATCGAAAAAAGTCAGCCGGTCTTCCCACTGGGTGAACACTTTGGCCTTTCCTTCAATCTTTTCAGGGTCCACAATACCGCCCAGTTCGGGTTTATAAAAAGTGGCGCGCAAGTGGCACGCGCCCCGTTGGGATGTGCCGTAAGCCAGCCCCATGCCTTTCAGGACGCGGGGGTCGTAACCGGCAGGTTCGAGCCCTTTTACATGGATGGCAATATCCGCAACCCCCATTTTTTTGCCGGCGATTTTGATCCCTTCCGCGAGGATGCCTCCCAGACCCCGACCATGCGCCATATCTTTCAAAAGGGCAGCGATTTTGTCCACATGGCCGTAGGGGATGTGGTCATCAATCTTTCCCAGGCGTGAGGCCTCTATGACCAGCCCCACCAGGTTGCCCGCACTGATGGTGTCCAGCCCCAATCGATCGCAAATATCGTTAAGATAAGCAATTTCCTCTATGGTGTCTACGCCGCAAAGACCGCCGAATGCAAAAATGGTTTCATATTCAGGACCTTCGATGGTCAGGCCCTTATGACGTCCACTCTTGACCGTGGCCAGCCGGCCGCAGGCTATAAAACACTTGAGGCACGCGTTGGGTTTCACCTCACAACGTTCGTGAAGGGCTGTTGCATTGATATTATCCTTGTGGGGCACGGTTCCTTCATGCCAGTAACGGCTGGGGAAACACTTCATGTTGTTGGTGATATCCACCAGCATGGGGGTTCCCATGGATTTATAGGCCTTGACGCCCGCATCCTCTTTGGCCCTTTGGCCAATGGTTTTGGCGAACTGTTTTACCCTGTCCCCATGGGCTGTTTCTTTTTTCACGTCTCCCCAGAAGACAACGCCCTTGATGTTCTTGGACCCCATCACGGCGCCCACACCGGTGCGGCCCGCTGAACGCCAGTAATCGTTTTCGATGACCGCGAAACGAACCCGGTTTTCGCCTGCCGGACCGATGACCACCACGCCGGGCCGTGAGGCCTCGGGGCGATTTTCCTTCATCCAGTCTTTGAGGCGGTCTTCGGTTTCAAAGGTATCAAGCCCCCACAGGCTTGAAGCGGAGTGAAATTCGGCGCCTGCCGGCGAGATCTCCAGCCATACCGGTTCATCCGAGGTACCCGAAATCATGACCGCGTCAAAGCCGGTGGCGGCCATGGGTTCGGCTGCCGTGCCACCGGAATAGGATTCCGAATACCCGCCGGTCTGAGGTGATTTGGTATACACGCCGTGTCGGCATGATCCCCATATGGCAGTACCCGTCAGGGGGCCCGTGGCGAATATAAGGCGATTGTCCGGAGAAAGGGGGTCGACACCGGGCGGGTTATGAGCCAACAGAAGATGGGTGCCCAGGCCCTTGCCGCCCAGGGTTCGGCCGAGCACTTCTTCGGAAAGGGGCAATCGGGTGAATGAGCGTTTTGTCATGTCCACGTTCAACACTTGCTTGTAAAATCCGAACATTTTTTTCTGTCCTTTCTGGTTTCCCCGGTTTTTTCAAAGAACCCGGCGATAGATGTCAGCCGCATCCTTGTGTGACATTGCCCTCGGATTATTGGCCAGAAGCCGTGTTACTTTCATAACCCCCTCGGCCAGATCGTCGATGTGGTTTTCGGTTACCCCGAATTCACTGAGTCTGGAGGGGACTTGCAGATCTTGAGCCAGGACCATCACGGCATCCACGGCTGCTTCGGCCGCCTGCCGATCAGAGAGAGTATCCACAGGTTCACCCATAAGCGCGGCAATATCCGCGAATTTCGCGAGGTTTCCCACCAGATTAAATTTCATCACCTCGGCCAGCATAAGGGTGTTGGCCACGCCGTGGGGAATGTGGAATTCGGCCCCGATGGGATAAGCAAAGGCATGCACGGCGGTTACACCCGCGTTGGCAAAGGCGATCCCTGCCAGAAGGCTTGCTTCGAGCATGGCCGACCGGGCGTCGAGATTCTCTCCGTGGGCATAGGCGGTGCGCAGATTGTCGGCAATTAACTCGATGGCCCTTACGGCAAACATGTCCGTCATGTCATTGGCGTTCACACTGGTAAAGGCTTCTATGGCATGAATCAGAGCGTCCATGCCCGTTGCAGCGGTTACAGATGCCGGAAGTCCCAGGGTGAGCAGGGGGTCCAGCAGGGCCACTTTCGGAAACAGATGCGGGCTCACCACACCTTTTTTGAGTTTGTCATCTTCATCGGACAATATGGCAATGGGCGTGACCTCACTGCCGGTTCCGGCCGTTGTGGGAATCATGATGGTGGGCAGTCCCGGTTTGGGTACCAGATCGATGCCGCAATAATCAATAATGTCCCCGGAATTCTTGAGCATCACCGCAACGGTCTTGGCAATGTCGATGGGGCTGCCACCTCCCAGTCCGATAACACATGAAGGCCTGAAGTCCTTTACCGCCGAAAGACAGGCTTCAACGGTCTCATGCCGGGGATCGGGGGACACTTCGCTGAAAACCATATATTTGACACGCGCTTCCTTGAGGGAAGCCTCAACGGGCCCCAGGATGCCCGCATCAAGGATCCCTGGATCGGTAACGATAAGGGCCCGGGCAGCTTTCAAATCCCGCACTTCCCGGCCCAGACCATTGACTGCGCCCGGTCCCATGACAATCCTGGGCGTTGTTCGAAAAATACTGATGTTATCCAACATAACCAAAATCTCCTTTTTGTTTTGATCCTAACGTCCCAGGATGAGGCTCAAACTTTCCTCCTGCTCAATTTCCTGAGGTGTTCCCTGGAAAATGGCTTCTCCCCGTTCAACCACATAAGCCCGATCTGCCACCCGGGCCGTATTGGCCAGATTGGACTCGGCCAGAAGAATGGAAATGCCCATATCCCGAATCCGCCCCATGGCCTCAGAGAAATGCCGGACCACAAGCGGCGATAGTCCCTCAAAAGACTCATCCAGAAGCAACAGATTCGGTTTCAGGGCCAGAGCGCGGGTAACGGAGACCATCTTCTTTTCCCCGCCGGACAGGTTGCCCCCCTTCCGTTCCCAGAGGTTCCTGAGTTTGGGGAAAATTTCAAATCCCTGCTCAAGATCAAATGTTTCCCCGTCTTCCCGCTTTTCGATGATCCATGTGGAAAGTTTCACGTTTTCCTTTACCGTCAGTTCGGGAAAAACCCGTGCGTCCTCAGGCGAATATGCCAAACCGTAGAGAACCCGCTTCCGAGTGGTCCAGCTCGTGATCTCTTCCCCTTTGAACAGGATGTTTCCAGATCCGGGTGCATAAAGCCCCAGGATGCACTTGAGAATGGAACTTCTTCCCGCCCCGTTACGTCCCAATAGCCCGACAATCTCTTTTTCACCCACGTCCAGTGATACCGATCGCAAAATGTGACTTTTGCGGACGAAGAAATCCAGTTTTTTGATTGATAGCAGCATGGTCAATCGCTCACCCCGAAAAGTGTTTCTTTCACCTCTTTGTTCTCCATAACCTCTGATGAGGCGCCGTCGGCCAGGATTCGGCCTTCAGCCAAAACCATAACACGGTCCGTGTATTCGGCTACAATGTCCATGTCGTGTTCAATGATGAGGGTTGCAGTGCCCTGTTTCTGGATTGCCGAGATAATCGTATCCATCACCTTGAACTTGTCGGATGTGGCGACACCGCTGGTGGGTTCGTCCAGAAGAAGGAATTTGGCTTTGAGTGCAAAGGCCATGGCGGTGTCGAGAATCTTCTTGTCTCCCTCACTCAAGGCTCCGGCCAACTCCGAGTAATATTGAGCCAGGTTGAAGGTCTCCAGAATATTCATGGCCTCTTCTTTCATCTTCCTGTAAGCGCCGGCAGGTTTGAAAAAGCGCCCGGACCTGCCCTCGATGGAAAAGAGGCAGTTGCGCACATTGTCTAAAACACTCAGTTCCTCGAAAAGTTGTGTGATCTGAAAATTCCGCGCAATGCCAAGGGCAATGCGAACATGAGCTGGTGCGGTGGTGATGTCTCTATCATCCAGAAGAATCTTTCCTGAATCGGGCCGAAGATGCCCGCTGATCAGGTTGACCAAGGTGGTCTTCCCGGCGCCGTTGGGTCCCAATAGTGCCACCACCTCATCTTTTTCAACTGAAAAACTGGCTTCGCTGATCACCATAAACTGCCCGAAAGATTTCTGTACGTTCTGAACCTGCAACATAAGTGTCTCCCTAAGCGTTCTTCGGCTTCAAGCGGTTGATCAGGCTCTGAATTCCCCCGGTAATGCCACCGGGCAGGGCCAGCACGAGAAAAATCAATGTGGCGCCGATAATCAGCATCCAGTATTGTGTTGTGGCGACAGCGTAGAGCCTTAGATACGTAAAGGCGATCGCCCCCACGATGGGGCCTTCAAAGATCATGAAGCCGCCCAGAAGAACCATATAGACCACTTCCCCTGAAAACACCCAGTTACAGATTTCAGGGGTGATGTGGCCGTTAACGAAACTCCAGATGCCCCCTGAAAGCCCTGAGAAGGTTCCCGAAATAATGAACGCATACAGGCGGTATCGTTTCACCCGAACGCCGATCATTTCAGCCCGGAGTTCATTGTCCCGGGTGGCTTGCAGAGTCTTCCCGAATGGGGAGTTTACAATGGCCAGCATGATAAGGCTTGCGGTCGCGAAAATTCCCACAACAATGTAATAATAAGGCCCGCACAGGAACTGAAAACGTCGCATTCCCTCAAATTCATAGCCGAAAAAGGTGGGGATGGGCACGCGGATGCCGTCTGATCCGCCTGTGTAGTGGTATGCTTTTTCAAGAACGGCAAAAAGGAGCATGGAAAGCGCCAGGGTGAGGATGGAGAAAAAAACCCGGGTGTGGCGAACGCATACCAGTCCGAAAAGAGCTGATATGGCCGCTGAAACCAAGAGCGCTGCCAATATGGCGTTTTCAAAGGAAAAATGGTCGGGCAAATACATGTAGAGGAGTCCCACGGCATAGGCTCCCGCGGCAAAATAGGCGCCATGTCCGAATGAGAGAACCCCCGTATAACGCAACAGCAGGTTCACCCCCAGCGCCATGATGGCCAGGGACAGACCGGTTTCCATAAGGGTCAGATGATAAGGCGTTATGAAATGCGGCAGAGCAAGAAGAACAATCAATGCGACCGCATAACAGGCGGCACGGGGGTTCAGTATATACTTTTTCATCAATTTCCCCTTCTATTTCTGACCAAACAAACCTTCGGGTCGAATGACGAGAATCACCACCGCAATCAGAAAAAGCAGCGGCATTTCAAGTTCCGCAAAATAGGCAATGGTGAAGGACCGTGTGAGCCCCACAATGAGGGCCCCTAGAAAAGCACCCTTCAAACTTCCCAAGCCCCCGATGACCACCACGATGAATGCCATGATCAGTGGGTCCATTCCCATCCCCAGCACCGCGGGCGTGGTGGGGACCACCAGGGCCCCGGCCAGACCGGCAAAAGCGGAACCCAGCATAAAGGCGGCGATGGTCAGACTTCTCATGGGAATGCCCATGGCCTGGGCCATCTCCCGATCCATCTCTATGGCGCGAAGCATGATGCCCAGCCGCGTTCTGACCATCAGCCACCAGATGAACAGCCCCGCTGCCAGGGCACAGGCCATGACGAACAGGAAATAGACCGAATAGATGTGGCCCATAATGTCGAGGCTGCCCATGGCGTCAAAAGGGGCCGAAGCATATCGTGACTCGCCGCCGAAAATCAGTTTGATGAGATCTTCGATGAGCATGAGAATGCCGAAGGTGATGAGGAGCTGGTACTCCAAAGCACGCCGGTACATATGCTTGAGCAGGGTCGTCTCCAGCACAAACCCCACCACGCCTGCCACGGCCACGGCGCCCAGGATAGCCACCGGCACCATGACGGGAAGGCTGCTCTGGGCCATGAGCCCGATCAGGTAAGCGGCCACGAAACCGCCGACGGCATAGAGCGACCCGTGGGCCAGGTTCAAAATGCCCATGACGCCCAGGATGATGTTTAACCCCAGGGAGGTCAGAAAGAGAAAGGCCGCAAAATATATTCCGTTAAGGGCATATATCAGCCCCATAGGCAAAGGCCCTCCTTATGCAGTTGGGTAAAATGTTGGTTGAAGTGTCAAAATCTGTTCCATTTGGCGGCGGAAGTCGCCTTCCGCCGCTCTTGATGGATTTACGCTTATGACTTCCAGCCCTTGATCCAGGCCTCAGTAGAGATGCCTGCCGGTGCGTTCACCTGAAATGAGGGAAACACTTCCAGTTTGTCGGGATCCAGGATGGGGAAAGGATATCCCTTCACTTTCTTGGAGATTCCCACCAGGCAGTCTTCGCGAGCGTTGTGGTCTTTGTTGATGACCAGATACCCTGAAGGGGTTTCGATGCTCATGTTGCCCAGGGCCTTGGCAATCTCTTCAATGCTGGGCCATCCTCCCACCAGGCTTGACGCCTTTTCCACGGCCGTCTTATAAGACGCGATGGCCTGAAAGGCGTGGTATGAAGGATAGGTGGGGTACTTCTTGTAGCGTTTATTGAATTCTTCCACAAACCATTTATTGAGGGGCCATTTGTCCCAGGCGGGATAAAGAAAGTAATGGGCCCCCGCACAACAGAGAAACTGGCCCTCGGGAAAGGCATCGCCGATTTCCTGGGGATACGGTTCTCCCCGGCTCATGGCCAGTTTTGCCTGCTTAAAGAACCCGGCGCCCATGGCCTGTTTGATAAAGGTCACGGCATCTCCCCCCCAGAGGGACGAGTGGACGATCTGAGCCCCTGAGCCCATCAGCGCGCTCACGTGGGCCGTATAATCCTTCGTGAAAATCTTGGGCCACAGGGTCTTCACGATCTCCACATTCGGCAGGAGTTTTTTGATGGCCAGTTGAAAGATATGCCATGAATCCCGGCCCCAGGCGTAGTCCTGGTTAATGGCGGCGATTTTTTTCACATCCGGCATATATTTCTTGATGGCCAGGGCCAGGGCGATGTTGTCCTGGCCCAGGTGCGCTGCGGTTCGAAAACCCAGTTGAAACTTGGGGACCTTGAAGGGGGATTTTTTCTCCTCCATCAGCACGTGTGTTCCACAGTCATAGGCCAGCATGAGTCCGCCCAGTTCATCGGACATGGGAATCACCGCCTTGCAGTCACCCGAAGAGATATAACCCAGGATCACATCCACTTTGTCTTCCAGGATCAATTTCCTCGCCAGCTCCACCTGCCCTTTGGCGCCGCCCGCCTCATCCAGACTGATCAGATCGATCTTCCGTCCCAGGATTCCGCCCTGTTTGTTGTAAACATCGGCCATCATCTTGTAGGAATTGTTGCCTGGAATGCCAAATGGCCCGGCTGCCGGTCCGCTCAAAAAGCTTATGGCCGCCACTTTGATGGGGGTTTTGGGAATGGCCTTTTTCTTTGCAGCACCCGCATGGGTTGCACCGCCCAGAATCATGCCACCGGCCGCCAAGCCGGCAACACCCGTCGTCTTCATGAAATCACGTCTTCCAATTCTTTTCTCAGTCATAGCTAGCCCCTTTCTTCAACATTCAAGTCGTTAGCGCCAAGATGACAATCTCCCTTTCCATCGCCTGCCTTTTGGGCAGTTTGCTGATGCCACCACCTCCTTTTTTTGCGTTTTGTTCTATTTTGGTGTAATGTCGCTTGCCTACCGGAAATTCCAAGTTGGTGGTTAAAATCTAAATATACGGAAACCGGGTTTATGAAACAAGAGAATAATTATCCAATGCTCACGTTGAGGTTGTTGAATTGAAAAAATCAGTAACCTCGCGGTTGAATCGTTCGTGTTCCTCCATGAAAAAGCAATGACGCTTCTGAGGGTAGAGGTGAAGCCCGGCTTCCGGCATCAGCTCTTTGAGTATTAACGCGTTCTGGGTGGGCACCAGGTGGTCGTCATCACCGGCCATGATCAGCGTGGGCGCGGAGATTTCGCCCAACCGGTCCACCGTGTCATGACCCAGGCAGGCATTGAATTGACGAAGGAATGCATCCGGCGGTTGAATATGACGCAGGGAAATTTGCATAAACTGCTCAATCTGTTCCGGTTCCCCGACGATGAATTCATCACTGAAATAGATGTGCATATCCTTGCGCAGGATCTGTTCATGGGTCAGTCCCTCGTTGGCAACATAAGCGTTTCGCGTCTCCTCGCTCATGAGAACCGCTCTTCGGCCCCCACAGGACGTGCAGCCCAGAACCAGACTCTGAACCAGGTCAGGTCGAGTGATGGTCAGTTCCTGGGCGATATAGCCGCCCATGGATATCCCCAATACATGGGTTTGTTTGATACCCAGGGCATCCATCAAACCGGCCGTATCGTCGGCGAACATGCTGATTGAATAATCCGACTCCGGTTTGTCACTGCGACCCGCTCCACGGTTGTCAAATGTGATGATCTGGAAATGACGAGACAACTCGGGTATTTGCCGATACCACCACTCGGTGTTGCGTTTGAGTCCCATGATCAGCAACAAGGGAAAGCCCCGGCCGTGCATTTCGTAATACATTTCAATATGATTGACCTTGATCATGGGCATGGCGGCATCCTCCTATGTCGTCTTTCCGAATCGAAGCAGTCCTTTGATGCGGGTAACACTTTTATGCAACCCCATCAGCAGCCCGTTGGGCAGCAACAGCACAACAATCACCAACATGGCTCCGTAAATCATAAAACGGTAGTCCTCAAGCCCCCTCAGCAGTTCCAGACCCACGATCAGGGTGAAGGCGCCCAGGGTTGGGCCCAGGAAGGTGCCGATGCCGCCTACCAGGGTAATGGCCACTACCTCTACCATCTCTCCCACGCTGAATACGGACTCCGGCGCCAGTATGGACAGATAGTGGGCATAAAATGCGCCGGTGACCCCGGCGAAAAAAGAGCTGATCAAAAAGGCAATCAACTTGTAGCGGGTGATGTCCACCCCCAGGCTGGCGGCGGCGTCCTGATCTTCTCGAAGGGATTTCAGGGCCAGTCCCACCTTGGAATTCATCAGCCAATACATGGCCAGCATGGCCAGGATATAGATTCCCAGCATCACGTAGTAGTTGGGCACTTTGCTGCCGCTCCCGAAGTTCACGGTCAAAAAATCGCCCAATCTGAAGCCTGTCAGAGGTGGTATGCCGGACAGGCCCATCTCTCCCCGGGTCAGGGATACCCAGTTCTTACAAATCACCAGGAGGATTTCCGAAAAGGCCAGGGTCGCGATGGCGATGTAGGGCGCGATTCTCAGCCTCAGGCAGGGAATACCGATGGCCAGGCTCAATAGCGCCGCGAACAGGCCCCCCAGAGGTAAGCCCAGCCAGGGTGAAATCCCCGAGTGAATGGTGATGATCGCCGAAAAATAGGCCCCCAAACCGTAAAAGGCCTGGTGGCCGAAACTCAATATGCCGGCGTAACCCACCATCAGGTTCCAGGTGGAGGCCAGGGCAGCGTAGATCAGGCATATGGTAAGGATGTTCAGGTAGTAGTCGTTGTGTATGAGCAAAGGTAACAGCGCCAGCAAGGCGAAGGTGCCCCAGAGGGTTGATGGGTTGGCTATACGCAGCCTCAGAAGCAGTTTTCTGGCGGGCATTGGGTCCATCACCACTCCTTTGCCCCAAAAAGACCGGATGGCTTTATCACCAGTATGATGATCAACAGGGAAAAGGAAATGAGGTCCTTCCATCCCGAAGACAAAAAGAGCACCGAGAAGCTTTCGCACAGGCCCAGTATGAAACCACCCAGGATCGCCCCGGTAAAACTGCCAAGGCCGCCCAGGATCACTACGATCAGGGCCTTGATCAAGGGCACCATTCCCATCCAGGGATTCACCGAAAAAATGGGGGCCAGGGCGCTGCCGGCCAGAGCGGCCAGGGAAGCGCTGAGACCAAAGGTGATGGTGTATATGCGCCGGAAGGGAATGCCCATCAGAATGGCCGCCTCGTTGTCCTGGGCCGTGGCCCTGAGGGCCAGGCCGAAACGCGTGCGTTTGACGATCTGCCAGAAGGTGATGATTACCACCAGGGTCAGGGCGAGAATGTACAATCGATGCCAGGCAAAAGCCATGCCCCAGATGCGCAAAACGCCGTCAAACATATAGGG
Source organism: uncultured Desulfobacteraceae bacterium (assembly GCA_964588535.1). Classification (GTDB taxonomy): domain Bacteria; phylum Desulfobacterota; class DSM-4660; order Desulfatiglandales; family Desulfatiglandaceae; genus NaphS2. The sequence continues at coordinate 16,278 of CAZPQA010000039.1, read as the reverse complement.
GACGTTCAGGAAATCTCCGCCCCAGAACTTGAAGGCAAAGTTCTGAAGGAAGATGCCGGCGCCCAGGGTGGCCACCACCGTGCTGATGTCCCAGCCCGGCTTGCCCATGAGCGGGCTGATAATGGATTTTTCAAGGATGAAAGCGATGACGAATATCAAAAAGACGGCGATGGGCACCACCAGCCAGGGGGGCAGGCCAAGTATCATCAGACCGAAATAGGTCCCGAATCCGCCCAGCATATAGAATTCGCCGTGGGCGAAATTCAACATCTTCATGGTTCCCCAAATGAGGGTGAGGCCGGTGGCGACCAGTGCATACATGGAACCCAGCACCAGTCCGTTCACGGCCTGCTCAATCATTATGGGTAAAGTAAACATACAAGTTCCAACCTATTCACATGCCGAGATAGGCTTCTTTGATGTGGGGGTTGGCCAGCAGGGCGCCGGCGTCGTCATGCATCACAATGCGACCGCTTTCCAGGACATAACCTCTCTGGGCCACGCCCAGGGCAATGTTGATGTTTTGTTCCACCAGCAAGATGGTAACCCCTTTATCGTTGATAGACCGCACAATCTCCATGACATGGTCAACAAACTTGGGCGACAGGCCCAGGGAGGGCTCATCCAGAAACAACAAATCTGGCTGGGACATCAGGGCCCTGGCAATGGCCAGCATCTGCCGTTCGCCACCGCTAAGCGTTCCGCCCAGTTGATTGCGCCTCTCCTTCAACCGGGGAAATAAATCGTAATTCTTTTCCAGAAATTCTTCCTTGCGGTTCCAGACTTTATTGACATATGCGCCTATTTTCAGATTTTCCTCCACTGTCATGCCGGTAAATATCTTACGTCCTTCCGGGACCATGGATAACCCCAGCGAAACCCGCTCGTTGGCTGGCACCGCATTGACGTCCTTGCCCAGCAGGGAAATCTTGCCGGCAGCCACGGGAACCAGACCACAGATGGCCTTGAGCAGGGTCGTTTTTCCGGCGCCATTGGCGCCTACCAGGGTGCATATCTCCTTGGGGCGAACTCGGATGGAGATATCCCACAGGGCTTGGGCGTCTCCGTAATATACCTGTAAATCCTTGACCTCAAGCATGGCCCTGTGCCCCGAGATAGGCCTCAATCACGCAGGCATCGTTGGCCACAACCGCCGGGGGCCCTTCACAGATTTTTCCCCCCTGGTCAAGCACTATGATTCGTTCAGAGACGTTCATGATCACCTTCATGATGTGCTCAATGATCAATACGGTGATTTTTCTCTGGCGCAGGGTGGTAATGAAAGAGACCATTTCCGCGGCCTCTGTGGGGTTCAGGCCGGCAATGACCTCGTCGAGCAGGATGAGTTGGGGGACGGTGGACAGGGCTCGCGCCAGCTCCAGCTTTTTTCGCTGCACCAGGTTCAGTGTGTTAGCCGGCATCCAGGCCTTATCCGCCAGCCCTGACCAGTGAAGGATTTCCAAAACACCCTCCATGGCCGCTTGCCTGCTGGAATGGCCCGCGCCGAAGCTGGCCCCCACCATCATGTTTTCCACCACGCTCAAGTGCAAAAAAGGTTTGGGAATCTGGAATGTGCGCGCAATCCCCCGGTTGCAGATTTTGTGGGGCTTAAGGCCGGTGATATCTTCTCCGTCGAAGATTACCTTGCCTCCGGTAGGCCCATAATAACCTGACACCACGCTGAATAAGGTGGTCTTACCAGCCCCGTTGGGGCCGATAAGACCGACTATTTCGCCCTGGTTGATCGTTAGATCCACGGATTCCAAGGCGGTCAGACCTCCAAAGCGTTTCGAAATCCCCTGCACCTTTAGTAAGGGTTCTGGCAACAGGGGTTCTGTGTTGTGATCAATACTTGCCATGGCGCCCGCAGCACGTGGTGGAAAGGCTATAAATAACGAGATCCTACTGAATCCAGGGTTCTTTCTGGTACGTGGCGCCTGCCAGACTGGGCGGCCAGATGATGTTGCTTTTGCCTTTTATAATCTGGGCGGTGGGGATTGGGATAAAATCCACGCCGTCCATGATCTCATGGCGCTCCTGGTTGTACTTGTAGCGGCCCAATACGCCCTGGTAGTCAGCTTGGGAAAGGGCCTTGACCACCTTCTTGGGATCCAGGGAGCCAGCGTTTTCAAAGGCCATAGCCACGCCCAGCATGCCGTCATAACCGGCCGCGTTCTGGTTGTTGATACCCTTGCCGTAAGCCTTCTTGTAATCATCCTGGAATTTGGCCTGGATCTTGTTTTTGGCCGGGTTCAGCAGGAGGGGAGTCCACATCAAAAACTCGGCGGCGTTGCCGGCCTGCTTAATAAGCTGGGGATAGAGGGGATAGAAGATGGCCATGTGAGAGCTGCCCAGACCTGATTCGCTGAACTGTTTGACAAAGGAAACCCCGGAATTAAGCGCTGTGAAACAGGAGACCACCACATCGGGACGGCTGGCCTTGAGCTTGGTGAGCTGGGGATAGAAGTCATTATGGCCCAGGGGCACCACCTCGTAAGCAACTTTTTTCCAACCGTTCTTTTTCATCAATTGCAAGGAAATGTCCGCGTTCGAACGTCCGAAGTCCGTGTCCTCAATAACAAATGCCACCGTCTTTTGCTTGGGCTTGAATAAACCCTTTTCACCCAGGTAGGCGTAAGTCTGAGCGATGGTCTTTCCATAGGCGCTGCTGGCAAAATCGCCTTTCCAGAAATTCCAGTATTTCTTGGGGTCGGCCACGATCCTGTCAGAGATGGCCTCGCTGACCGGCATGAAACTCTGCATGGGAAGGTTGTACTTGGGGGCCAGTTCCATGATCGCCATGGTGACTGAGCTATGGAAGGCGTCTCCTACCAGGAAGTTCACTTTGTCCTTGGTGATGAGTTTTTCCGCTACGGCCACGCCGATGGCCGGCTTGGATTGGCAGTCTTCATAAAAGGCTTTCAGCGGGACCTTCTTGTTGTATTCCTTCATGAACACGCCACCCTCGGCGTTGATTTGTTTGACGGCCAATTCACATCCCGCTTTCAGGGAAGCGCCTGCCCAGGCAACAGGCCCACTGAGGGGCATTACCACGCCTACTTTGATTTCCTTTGGTGCCTCTTTCGCTGTTACGGTTGTAGCGAATGCAAATAACCCTATACAAAGCAGTGCCAATACAATCATGAACCTTTTTGAAATCCTGTTTCCCATCATGGTCTCCTTTTCTAAAAATGATTTAGCTTTTCCGGTTTTGGGCTGCGGCTCGTTCCTCGGGCCGACCCTCGATGAACACACACCAATACAGCGATTACAATTAAGCAAAAAATATGCCACTGAGGAATTTAAAGCTTAAGGGTTTGAAATAGGGTGTCTTTTGTCTACCGTCGTGCCAACTGTTCCGGAACACAACATTGCAACTCTGCAATATTGGCTTATCAAAAAGTCCGAAATTGATGATTTTATCCATAAGTTTTCTAAAACTAACCCGCTATTGCAATCACGCAATGATATTGCGTTAATGCAATGGTGTCGTGATGTTCCCTCGTTTGAGCTTACGCCACAGGGTCGTGGTGTGTATACCCAATGACTTGGCGGCCTGTTCCAGGGTATGGTGCCTGTGTAAAGCCTCCTGTATAAGGCGGGATTCAAAGTGCTCCATTGCCGTCTTGAGGGCAAGCGTCTCGGATGAACCCCCTTCTGGCAGGCGCCGGTTCATGGCTTCGGGTAGATCGTCTAGCGTAATTGTCTGGCCGTCGCTCATCACAACCATCCTCTCCACCAGGTTTATCAACTCGCGCACGTTCCCGGGATAGTCGTAACGCATCAATCGCTCCAACACTTCGGGGCGCATTCGCTTATGCATTCCCCGGCTATGGTTGAGTTTCTCCAATGTCTTCAGGGCCAGCAACGGAATGTCCTCGCGGCGTTCCCGCAGTGGTGGGATATTTATGGGTACCACGCTGAGCCGGTAGTAAAGATCATCTCTGAAACGCCCCTGTTCCTTCAATTGGTCCAAATTGCGGTTGGTGGCAGCGATGATGTGTACGTCCACTTTAACCGGTTTTGTACCGCCCAGCCGAGTGAAGGTTTTTTCATCGATGACCTGCAAAAGCTTCACCTGCATGGCCGGCGTTAACTCACCCACCTCGTCGAAGAATACTGTGCCGCCCTGTCCGGCCTCGACGAGACCCGCTTTGCCCTCGGAGGCCGCTCCGGTGAAGGCGCCTTTTTCGTAGCCGAACAGTTCGCTTTCCATGAGCGACTCGGGGATTACCCCGCAGTTGATCTTGGTAAAAGACTTATCCTTGCGAGGTCCCACATTGTGGATAACGCGGGCCAGCATGCTTTTGCCTACCCCGGACTCACCCCTGATGAGTACCTGGGCCTCAAAGCCCGCCACCTTAATGGCCTTCTTGACCACATCGGACATGGCCTTGCTTTTGGCTACCAGGCCCTCCAGGGCATATTCGTATTGATCCTGCTCCCTCAGGGACTGCTGGTAGCGCTCAGTCAAGAGTTTCGCCTTGTCCAATTCGTTTCTGAGTTCAGTTAGGGCGGTCATGTCACGCACGTTCGAGATTACCAGGGCTATTTCTCCCTGCTTGTCGAATATGGGAGACCCGGTCACCAGAACGCGTTTTCCACCCCGGATGTTTTGCATGATGCTCACCTGGCGCTTTTTCTCCAGCACATCCAGGGTCACTGAGTGATCCAGTACCCCTTCTTGCACAAGGTCGTTCAGGTGTTGGCCCAAAAGGTCGTCACGGTCCAGTTCGGTGATGCTTTCATAGGCCTGGTTTACCCTGAGGGTTTTGCCCTGGCCATCGGCCAGATACATGCCGTCCTGCGAGTTTTCGAAGATGGCCTCCAACTCACGTACAAGGTCCCGATAGCCCTCCAACTGGGAGACAATCGCTTCATATTCGGAGATATCCTGGAAAACACTGAACAGACCGACCACCTTTCCGTTGTCCGTGACGGGACTGCGGTTGGCGATGATGGTGGTCTGCCGGATTTCCAGTCGCACCCCAATTTGAGGTTGGCCGCTTTCCAGAATTCTTTTCATGTCCGGCCACGTTTCGGGCCGCAATTGGGACATGCGCCTCCCCACCGGCGAGACGTCGTCATTGAATGCGCGCATGGCCGCTTTGTTGTAGACCAATATTTTGCCCTGGCGGTCTATGATGACAATACCGTTGTACGACGCATCAAAGAGAGGGGCCATTTCCTGAGCAAATTGCAGGACGTTCCGTTCTTTGCAGTCTTTCGCCATATTGAATTTTCCCTGAAAAGGTGGAGGAGATCAAAAGTAAACGGCTGCTTTCATAGCCTGTTCATAATGGACGGGGGCTCAGCTTCCAAGCTCCGACTATACGGGAACCGAGCTTGCCAGGCAAGGATAATTTCGTGAACTTATAACCCCCTTTCTTTTTTTAAATCCACTGCTTGACGTCATTTTCCTTGTTTTCCGATTACCGGAAATGAAACAAACTTCAAATATTCTATTGCCGGGAATCAAGATTGAATGGTATTCGTATTGAATCGCACCCTTTTAAAACAGGACCTCCTTTTTACCAGGCCGGGTCCGGGCTACCGTCCGGGGGGCCGTTCCAAGCCCGGCAACAGCACCTCGGTGCTTCGAGGGACGATTATGAATAAAAAAGTATTATTGGACAACCCACCCCTGACGCTGGACGACTATATCCATGTGGTCCGTCATGGGGCCCAGGTCCAGCTGTCTGGCCAGGCCCGTGCAGCTGTTGAAAAGACAGGCCGTCTCATTGATCGGTGGTTGAAAGAGGGGCGAACCATTTATGGTGTTACCACCGGCTTCGGCGCTTTAAGTGATGTTTCCATATCCCGGCAGGATGCCGAGAGGCTGCAGGTCAACATCCTGATGAGTCACGCGGCAGGCGTGGGCATCCCACTGGACAAAGCCGCCGTTCGGGGAGTTATGCTGCTTCGGGCCAAGGAATTATCCCTGGGCCATTCCTGCGGCAGGGTAGCCAGCATCGACCAGCTGATTGCCCTGCTTAACCGTGGGGCCTATCCGCTTATTCCCGCACAGGGTTCGGTGGGGGCCAGCGGCGATCTGTGTCCCATGGCGCACATGGCCCTTCTTCTGATCGGCAAAGGCGAAGGGTTTATAGATGAACGCCGTTTGCCGGGAAAAGAAGTCTTGGATGCCTGTCACCTGGTACCTCTGGGCCTGGAACCCGGCGAAGGTCTGGCCCTGATTAACGGCACCCAGGTCATGACAGCCATCGGCGCTTTGGCTGTCCATGACGCCGTGCGGCTGGCCAAACTCATTGATGTTTCCGCAGCCATGAGCTTGGAGGTGCTGATGGGTAGCCTTACCGAATTCGACGCGCGAATCCAACAGCTGCGCCCTCATCCGGGCCAGGCCGCGGCAAGCGATAATATGCTGCGAATCACCCAGGAAAGCGAAATCATCTCATCCCACAAGGATTGCAAACGTATTCAGGATGCATACACCCTGCGCTGCTCGCCACAGGTACACGGCGCCGCCTATGACGCCGTCCATTATGCCAAAAGGGTCATTGAAACTGAGATGAACGCGGCCACCAACAACCCCCTGGTTTTCAGCGACAGCGGCGATCTTTTGATGGGCGGCAATTTTCACGGCCAGCCCGTAGCCTTGGCCCTCGATTTTATGGCCATGGCCGTGGCCGATTTGGCCAACACCGCCGAACGACGCGTGGAACGTCTGGTCAACCCCTTGCTCAGTGGCCTGCCGGCCTTCCTGGTCAAAGACGGTGGCCTCAACTCCGGCTTCATGATTGCCCAGTACACCGCCGCAGCCCTGGTTTCCGAAAACAAAGTACTGGCTCACCCGGCCAGCGTGGATTCGATCCCCACCTCGGCAAGTAAAGAGGATCACGTCTCCATGGGCACCTTCGCGGCCCGTAAATGTCGTGATATCGTAAAAAACACCGAACACGTGGTGGCCATCGAACTCCTATGCGCTGCCCAGGCTCTGGACCTGTTTACCAATCTCAAACCAGGTAAAGGCACCATGGCGGCCTATAAGTCAATCCGGAAACACATCCCTCACCTGGAAGTGGACCGGGTACTGTCTGATGATATTGCAGCGGTGTGGGCCCTGATCCAGTCCAATGCCATTGTGGATGCTGTAGAGAAAGTGGTGGGAGAATTAAATTAGCAACCATGATTAATTTTACGGAGATGACATGATGGAACAGATGAAAGCCCACACAGAATTTGCACCGGCTGAGCGCGCTTCGAATGATGATATTCAGCGACAGTGTCGGCTTTTTCAAAAGGCGCCACTGATGACGCAAATGCTCGATGCCATACCGAATATTATGGTTGTGCTGAATCGGGAGCGGCAGATCGTATATACGAACCAAAGTTTATACCTTACCCTGGGTATCAAAAACGGAGATATGGATCGCGTTTTCGGATGTCGTCCCGGAGAAATTTTGAAATGCGTGCACGCATTTGAATCGGAAGGTGGTTGTGGGACCACCCACTTTTGCAGCACCTGCGGCGCGGTAAAAGCCATTCTTTCGAGTCAGGAAAACAGATCGGATGTACAGGAGTGCCGCATTATTCAGGATCAGACGGGAGATGCGCTGGATTTGCGTGTTTGGGCAAAACCGCTGGTTTTGGACGATGCGTTGTTTACGGTTTTTACCGTTGTTGATATCAGTCATGAGAAACGGCGTGAAGCGCTGGAACGTATTTTCTTTCACGATATCTTGAACACGGCGGGGGGGCTCAAGGGCTCGGCTGAACTGATTCGCGATGCCAATTTAGAAGAACTCGATGAATTTCAGGATATCATTCTGCGGCTTTCGGATGATTTGATTGAGGAAATTCAGGCCCAGCGACAACTGGCGGCTGCAGAAAACGAAGAATTGGCCACACATCCCAGCGCTTTTGATACGGGTGATATTCTGGAAGAAATCGCTGAATTATACATTGGACATGAAGTGACTCGCGGCCGCCACATTCGGATTGAGGATCAAGCCTATGAAGGTACTCTGGTATCAGATCGCGCGCTGCTTCGGCGCGTGCTCGGGAATATGACAAAGAACGCCCTGGAGGCTTCAAAGCCCGGCGAAACCGTGACGCTGGGGTGCGAAGCAGTCGACCAGGGAGCGGCATTTTGGGTGCACAATCCGGGATTTATTCCGCCGGACATTCAATTGCAGATTTTTCAACGTTCGTTTTCCACCAAAGGTTCAGGCCGCGGGTTGGGCACATACAGCATCAAGTTGCTAACCGAACGGTTTTTGAAGGGGTACGTTTCGTTTGACACGTCGGCCGACCAGGGTACGATTTTCAGGGCGGTTTGTCCCAATCTGTCTTTGGAAGAAAAGCCGATGCCGGAAAGCAAACCCGCTTCGCTAAAAAAAGAACCGCGTACGCTGCACATTCTGATTGCTGAAGACAATCCTGTAAATCAGAAATTGATGAGCCGATTGATCGAGCGACAGGGGCATACGGTCGTTGTTGCTGACACCGGAAAAGCTGCGTTGGAAGCTTTTGCACGCGAACCATTTGACCTGGTGCTGATGGATTGCCAGATGCCTGAGATGGACGGCTTTGAGGCCACTCAGGCGATTCGTAATTCCGATTTGGCGTACAATTCAGACATTCCCATTGTGGCAATGACCGGTCATACAGGAGATGAGGAACGTAAGGCCTGTTTGGCGGCCGGGATGAATGATCATGTGCCCAAACCGGTGGGGAAAGAGGTGCTGGCTGAGGTTTTGGCGCGTTGGAGTTGAAATAAAAACCATAAAGCCCGCGAACCCCGGCAAGGCATCTCATTCGTTCAGGATGAACCGGTTGCGAATGGCACCGATCCCTTCCACCATGCATTCCACCACATTGCCCGGTTTGAGGGTAACGGGAGGATCCCTGAAAATACCCACGCCTGCGGGCGTGCCGGTGGAGAGAATGTCCCCCGGCTCCAGGGTGATGTCGCAACTGATGCTTTCAATGATGGCGGGGATGTCGAAAATCATATCCCGGGTGTTGCCGTCCTGCATGATCTCACCATCAACGGCAGCCGTAAGCCGGAGGTTTTGAATGTCGCCCATCTCATCGGGTGTGACAATACAGGGCCCCATGGGCGCAAAGCCGTCATAGGACTTTCCTCGAAACCACTGCTTGTCCGCAAACTGAGCCTCCCGTCCGGAAACATCATTCATCACCGTGTACCCGGCAATAACGCTGAACGCATCTTTCCGGGGAACCCGCTTGCACTGTTTCCCGATCACCAGGGCCAGTTCCACCTCCCAGTCGATCTTCCCGCTCTGTTGAGGCATCAGGACCGGGTCTTCGGGGCCATTCAGGGTATTGGGAGTTTTGCAGAAGATCAGGGGTGTTTCGGGCGCTTTCATGTGCCCTTCTTTGGCGTGCTCCGCATAGTTTTTCCCCAGGCAGATAATTTTGCCGGTGGTATGAACAGGGCAACCGAGGCGGACCTTCATTTCTGTTCCCGAATGATTCGCGCGGCGAAGCTTTTCCGGCCACCGGTCTTCAAAGAAGGCCGGACCAATATCCGGGATTCCCGGAAACAGTTCCCATAAATCAACAATGGCGCCGTCTTTCATAAGCCCCGGCCGTTCTTCACCGGGATTTCCAAAGCGTATCAGTTTCAATGGATTTCCTCCTTTTAGATGGTCAATAATCATAGTTCCAGTTAAATCCCAGCCCTGCTCCTGACCGGGTGCCGGCTTTGCTCTCAACCGTGAAATTGGGGGTAATGTTGACCTCCACAATCACATCCTGCTTTGCATCCGTTATGTCCTGTTCAATGCCTACATAGACCCGATCGGTGACATATTTTCCCATGGCGACGCTCGGCCCGGTGCTGTTATCGCTGCCATCGCTGTTCTTTTTCCCATCCTCGTCCCCGCCACTGAAATCCAGGCGATCCAGGCCCAGGAAACTTCGCGTTTTGCCCATCACATCCGGCCCGTAACCCCCGGCCAGTTCGTTTACTGAGTAGGCCAGTTGAAGGGCCTGAAACGTGTTCAACTTGGCCACCGATTGCCCAAAAAGAATTTGCGCCATGATCTCATCCTGGGGCAGGGGCGGTTGGGAAGACAGCTTAAGTTTGAAAGCGTCAGCAGGTCCGGTAACATCCACCTGAGCGGTAATCTCTCCAGCATTCACCTGGGTGTTAATGTTCAGGAAAGGCACGGGGGGCGTGGCGCCGTCAAAGGCAATTTGTCCGCTGATGACTTTAAAGGTTCGGGAGAGGCAAAGAAAGGTCCCCCTGACCACGTTTAAAGTCCCTCGAACCACCGGGTTGTCGGCAGGACCCTGTACTGTCAGCCTCCCCTTGAATTCCACATCCAGTCCGCGGCCTCGAACAAAGCATTTATCGGGGATATTGACCCCCAGATCCAGTTGAATCAGTGTTCCGCTCTTTTTGGATTTTGATTTTTCTGATGCCTCTGCTGTGGGGTCATTGATGATTGTGACGGGAATGACCGTCACATCCGGCGGAAAACGTTTGGGAATGGCAATCTCCGTTTTTTCCAGATTGATTTCCCCGGTCAGATCCATCCGGTCCTCGTTCCCTTTGAGATCCAGGTTCCCACCGGCGGTCACGGTTAGATTTTCCTGTCGGAGCAGGGTGGCTTGTTTGAGTATCAATGCGATTTCCGTCCGAAAAGGGGGATCCACATCGATCCGGCCATTAAGGGAGATTGTCCCCGCACCACCATCTGTGGCCGTCAGATGGGCCAGCTTCAGAATCCTCCCCTCGGCACTCATTTTTACCTGAATCTGATCTAGAAGCACGCCTTGTTCAACGTTTTCATAGCGGCCTTTTTCGAGGTTTACCCCGCCGTTCAACTCCCACTTCTCCAATGATCCCCCTATCCCCATGTCCACGTTCACCAGGCCCCGCAGGCTTTGGTTGTCCATGGCAGGCAGTGTCTGCAGGACCGCCAGATTGAGTATTCCCTGAAGCTTTGCCTCCAGCCTGCCGTTTTTATCCATATCAAAGGCGAAAGGCTTAAGGGAAATGTGCGCAGGAATACTGCCCTCGGCTTTAAATGGCGTCTCTCCCAGGCCCGAGAGTTCCAGATCCGCCAGCAGGCGTTCCCCATCCCGTCTGGAATGGAGCTTTACATTCAGTAAAATGGGCTGGGTGCCGTTACGACCCATGACTTTGTATTCTTTTATATGCACGGCCACATTCACCCCGGGGTCCGCAAGGGGCCCTGAAAGTTCAAGACTGACCTCAGCCGTTCCATCCAAATCTTGTCCCACAAGGGGTTCCAGAAGGGAGAGGGGTAGATCGGCAACGCGAACTTTTGCATCCACCGTATCCTTATCCAATTTGGCCATGGCTTGAAGCAACCCTTTGTCCATTTTCAGTTGAAGGTCATCCAGCCCAATCTGCCCGTCATCATGGTAGGTCAGGGTGGCAGGCTTTTGCAGGTTGATTTTCAGGCCTTCATAGCCTGCTTTCAACGTATCCAGCCGAAGCTGCCACAGGTCCGTTCGCGCCACCCACATTTTTGTGGTCAAAAACAACGGCGCCTCGGATTTTGTTTGGGCCTCTATCTGGGTGATGCCTTTGGTTTCAATGTTGATTTCGGCGCCTGACGGAGCGCCCGTTGCCTCCAGTTTCAGGGTTTCAATGCGTGAGTTCCCGAAAGGCATATCCGTTGCTTTCAAGCTCGCCTGCCCCCGCATTGTCTTTATATCATCCACCCGAGCCGTCACGTTCAAGGTGGATGCCCCGTAATCATGGTATTTCAGGTCTTTGAAATTTGCATCCAGGGTGATGGTTTTATCGGCTTCAATTTGAAACGACCCCGTACCATGTGCCGGGGCGCCGGTCAGGGCCTGGACAATCTCAAAAGAGGTGATCCGGCCCTTGACCTTTCCGGAAAAATCTTCTGTTCCGGGGGTCACATCAAGGGATGCTGTCAGGTCAATGCCGGGCGCTTGAACCCGTGCATCTCCAAGGTTAAGTGTTTTTCCGCTCCAGGCAAAATCGCTGTTAACTTGCAGCGGCTGATCCATGGCCGAGGCTTCCAGGCGGATCGTGCCGGCGGGTTTTTTCGGTAACCCTTTGGCGCGCAGTTCTGTTTTCATCCCTTTGATCTCCAGGTCTTTAACCCGAAGACTCCGGGAGTTCAGTTTCACTTGGGCTGCAAAATCATCAAATTTCCCTGAAATCTTTCCCTCGCTTTGCACATCTCCTATGGGCAGGTTTCCGAGCTTTGAAATACCACTGGCCGAATGATCCAGGCTCATCCGGTAGGCCACATCAAATATGCTTTCTTTCAGGTTGGCCCGGGCTTTGATCGAAAGACGACCATCCAGGGGCGGTGCGTCCGGTGGCATCAGCACGGCAATATGGTCCGCCTGAACCGCCAGATCGCCGGAAAAGCGTTCTTCGGTAAGGTTCATGAGCGCTTCTTTCACGCCCACGGCTGCCCCCGGCAGGGTCGCGTTCAGGGCTTTTACCTGCCATGTTGAAAAATCGGGGCTTTGCGCCTCAATTTCCACTTTGAGTGGCCCTTGCAGCTTCGGCGCCTGTCGGACCCACAACTTTTGGGCGCCAAGGGCCACGGAAGCACTTTTTAATCCCTTAAATCCCTTTTCGAAAAGGGCTCGGACATTCAGCTTTATTCCGGTCAATGTTGTGCCTTGCGCTTTGAATCCGGCCAATGCCGTGGATATGTTGACCTCGGGCGCCATGAAAGGTCCGACGGCGGCGATGTGCACAGGCCTTAGACCATCGGGGAAAATCCCGGTTCCCACAAGAAACGGAGCCAGTTTGGCCCCTTCAATTAGGGCCCGTATGTCCATTTTTTCCTTTTCCAAGTCGGCAGCCCCTTCCAGGGAGATAACCAGACTGCCGTTTTTGATCCTGAGCCGCTTGAGCATGACTTCTTTTTCGGGTGAAAGTGAACCATTTAAGGTCAAATCCACGGTTTCAGACGCCATGACCTTGGTCACCTGGGGTGGCATAATTCGGCGATCAGCCTTTATTTGTCCACTCAATTGCAGGGTGACAGTCTCCTGATGGCTCACG
>CAZPQA010000039.1:0-3157 GCA_964588535.1 uncultured Desulfobacteraceae bacterium | reverse complement strand
ATCAGCCTTTATTTGTCCACTCAATTGCAGGGTGACAGTCTCCTGATGGCTCACGTCATATTGGAGCGCCGCGTTACCATAACCGCCCATATTCAGATTCAGGTCACCCTTCATATGGGAAGCAGGCCCCTGTGCAGTTGCTGTCAATTGAATGCCCTCAAGATCTTTGAGACCCAACAGGCCTGCCACCAACCCCCCCTTGGCTTCATGGTAGGTCACATCGGCGGTCAGATGTTCGTTTTTCAGACCGTAAGCGGCTTTCAACTTGAACGCATCATCGTCACGATTCAAATTCTTCAGGGATGCTTCCGCCTGAATACGGTCTTTGGCGGTTTTTAACCGGGAGCTCAGGCTGAAAGCCATGGATTTTCCCGCGAGCGCGTCCCCCAGATCAATGCGCTGAAGCCGGATTTCCTGAACCAATATGTGGGGCAGCGAGAAAGCGCCATCTTGTGCGAGTGTTTCTTCCTTTTTCGGAGCAGGTTCGCGGCTTTCGGGCAAACGGGAAATGGTCAGATGTTCCATTCGAAGCCACTTGACATGCACCAAACCCGAGATCAGGTCCCAGGGCTTCATGGAAAAATCGAACTTTTCCATTTTGAGCCAGGGACCTTTCGCATCCGAGATGGTCGCTTGTTTCAGGGTAATGGAAAACGGCAGCAGCCCATCAAGACCCCGAAGCGTTACCCGATAGTCACCCGTTTTTGCGGTGAGGGATGATACGAGATTCTCCAACCGCGTTTTGGCCCAGGGGGTCTGAAGCCCGCCCCAGAGAAGTCCGATCAGACCCATGAGGCAGGCTACAGTCAGCAGGCTCCATTTGATCAGACGACGGACGACGGAGGACGGACGACCGCGGGCGGACTTCTGCTCTCCGTCCTCTGTCCTCTGTTTTCTGCCCCCTGCCCCCTGCCCCCTGTCCTCTGTCATCTGACCCTTCTTCCGTTACAAAATCCGCAATCCGCAATCAAAAAGACTGCCCAATACTCACATAAATCTGGTAATCACTATCAACATTCCCTCGTTTTTTGAGAGGAACGGCCACATCCAACCGAACGGGCCCAATGGCGGTGTAATAACGAAGGCCCAGACCCGCACCGTAAAGCATCTCCTGCTCACTGAAATCAGGAACCGTGTTCAGATAGGCGGTTCCAGCGTCCACAAAGGGGACCAGTCCGATGGACTCGGTCACCTTGAACCTCAATTCCAGGGAACCGGTGAGCATGGAGAGACCCCCCAGAGGAGTATTTCCCCGCAAAGGGCCGGCCATTTGATACCCGTAACCTCGAACAGAACCGCCGCCCCCCGGATAGTACCGCAGATCCGCCGGCATTTTATTGTGATCGATGCCGAAAATCTGGCCGAAGGCGGCTTGAACCGCCACCACTACCCAGTCTCCACGATTGAAATTATAATAGGTGCTTCCCCCCAATACATAGCGAAAAAAACGAATGTCACTCTGGGATATATCCTGATAGGGGGCCATGGCCAGGGAAAGATGATACCCTTGAATCGGATTCAGGATATCCTTGCGAGTATCCATATCAGCGGTCAGCGGTACATAAACGAGTTGGTATGTATTCCGTTCATTGGTGGCGTTGTCCTTGACCCGGGACAGGTGAAACCCCAGGCCCCCGCCGGCCCGGAAGGTCTTAGTGAACTGCTGCCGCAGGATGACTGTTGTAATACCGGAAGTGGCATTATAGGCATCGGTGGTTTCATCGTTGAAAGAAATCTGGGAAATGAAAGTGTTGTCCCGATTTAAGAACATGGGTTTATCAAAACGAAGGGCCGCTGTCCTTATTTCTTTATTCAATATGGCGCTGGCCGTCAATTTTTCGGCCATGCCGAAAAGGTTTTTGTGGGTCCAGCTGCTATTGATTCCCGGACCGTAATCCGAGGTGTATTCCAGGCCCAGACGTACCGTTCGGGGCGCCCGTTCTTTCAGCTCAACGGTCATGGGGAGCTGGCCTTGGGCATCTACTTTTTCCGGATTCTTAAGCGCAACAATACCAAAGAGATTGGTATCAAATAGCGTTTGACGTGCCGCTTTGATCAGTCGGATGTCATAGGGTTGACCCTCTTTCCAGGGGATTAATTCATATACATATTGATCTTTAAGGCGCTCAAGGCCTGTCAGACGGGTGGGGCCAAAACGTGCGTAGGGCCCCGGCGAAACCTGGAATGAGACTTCCACATGATTTGTTTTGAAGTCAGCAATCACATCGCGATGACTGATTTTCGGAAAAGGGTATCCGTTTTCCTTGTACCGGGTCAGAATGGCTTCTTCGGCCTTGACTACTAAACTTGCGCTGTAGGGTGCGTCTTGAACCAATTTCAGCGCTGCGGGCGTGGGCGGGGAAAGAACTCCCGGTGGCGTGGCCGACTCCGCCAAAGTAGGGAACGCTACGACGGCCGGATCGGGGGCCAGATTGATGTTGATTTTGGAAAAGGTAAACCGAGGGCCCAGATCCACTTCAAACCGTACAGCAGCCGGATTCATCGGTGGGGGAACGGCCGATGAATCGGTTTCCGGGTTGTCGGCCCTGGTTGTTGTTTGATGATCTGCCTCGGTATCTTTGGCGTTTTTCGGGGAAAGTATCTTAAATGTGATGGTCCCTCGAAAATAGCCGAATGACCGCAACACTTTTTGCATTTCCGGGAGATCCCCCTCGCAGCGCCGCCGCAGGAGCGCCAGGCTTTTGGGCGGATCATTTTTCTTTTGAACCGCAAGGGAAACTTCCCCAAGGAGTTTATGAACCGGGCTTTTCTCCAAGTTTTTGCCTGTTATCTCAACCTCATAAGGTACGCCATCTGTTTTGGTGGGTGCGGTTTCTGCGGACAGGGAACCCCCTGGCATAAACATCAGGCACAAAGCTCCGAATAGTGCTGCTGTAAACGGTTTCACGTGGCGTATGGACATCTAACTTTCATTTTAACAGTTATGGTTTCTTGCATTGAAGCGTCATTAAACAGCAAAATGTAAACCCTAAATAATGTCAAATCCAGTCATATTTTTCAATCTTTATGTGGATTTTCCACAAAAAACCTGTTCCTAATGGGGTCTTTTGAAAGAAACGAATGGATGTCAAACCCCTCTGGCGCCACCCTCACGGTAACCGCGCCTGAAGCGGAGATGCAAATGCTTTCGCATCCC
>CAZPQA010000038.1:0-27657 GCA_964588535.1 uncultured Desulfobacteraceae bacterium | reverse complement strand
GATATCTTCTCCTGAACTTAAAATTCCGACAATTTCACCGTCTGGATTTCGAAGGGTAGAGTTGTGCCAGGCGATAATGCGCTCTTTCCCATCTTCTGTAAGGACCGGGTTTTCATAATATTCAACAGGCTCAACATCACCCCTGATCAATTGACGGTAAACATCTAAAACATCATCCGTCATTCTTTTTGGCAGGCAGGTTTTAAACCAGTTCTTGCCAAGGAGTTCTTCTCCTCCATAACCAAGAATTTCCAACCCTCGTTTGTTGATCAGCGTTATATTACCTTCATTGTCGAGCGCAACGATTGCAACCCCGGCAATATCAAGGTATTGCCGCGCCTTTTTTTCGCTCTCCCGTAGTACCTTTTCAGCCTTCTTCCGTGCTTCTATCTCTCCCCGAAGGTCAAGGTTGGCTCGCTCCAGGCGATTATGGGCAGCCTTGAGTTCCAATTCCATTTTTCTCTTGTGAAGGACGATTTCGATAACCCCATTGATCTCCTTTTCATCAAAGGGCTTCATCACATAGCCGAAGGGTTCCACCCGCTTGGCCCTTTCAATGTATTCCGGATCATCGAATCCCGTTACAAACACCACCGCTGCGTCCATTTCTTCCTTGATTTTCTGAGCAGCTGAAATACCGTCCATTTTCCCTGGAAGATTTATATCCATCAAGATCAGATCCGGCTTCATTTCCCTGGCCGTTTCAACAGCTCCAACGCCCGTATCAGCGATTCCCACAACGGTATAATCCATGTGGGTGAGATATTCCTCCAACTCCATCTGAATGGAGACATCGTCATCGACAATCATGATTTTGGGCATGATTCATTCTCCCGGTGATCAAGGGGTTGTATGGTATTGGACGCGCGAGTTTTTAAATAATTAAGAAAAGATCTATTTTCAAATGGGCTGAAAAGTCAAGGCATTTCCGAAATTCCGGGCCAAATTCCGGGAACACGATACAATATTATTTATTTCCTTTTTGTTTCCGGGAAGCCGCAGACACAAGCCATCAAACCACAAATGACTGAATAAAGCTTTGAACCGCTTCTTTTCCACGGTAAACGCCAAAGTGTCCTTCGCACAGGATATCCGCATCAAAGACCAGAAGCTTCTGCAGGGATGCCTGGTAGGCGGCCGGATCGGAGAGAAGGGATGGGTGAAGGGGGCCGTGAACATCCTGACCGAACAGGATTTGCTGCCCCTCGATTTCTGTTGTGTAAACCATGGACCCGGGAGAATGGCCCGGCCAGTGATGTGCTGTAATCCGGCCGTCTCCCACTGAAATGGTCTGCTGATCTTCTTCGATTTTCACATCAATGGGCAGCGGTTGCATCCGTGATCCATACCATGAGGCGGCGGTCACCTCACTGTCCCCACGTTCCAGATAGACGGCATCTAAAGTGTGACTGACAATCTGACACCCGTATTCCTTTCGAACCGCCTCAGCGCCGCCCGTATGATCAAAATGACAGTGGGTCAGAAGTAAATATTCTACTTCAGCTTCTCCCGCTAAATGTTTGTCAATATTTAGTTTTAATGACTCATGCCCACCGCCGCAACCCGCATCGATAAGCACCGCTTTTCCCCCGAAACGTACCAGGTAAACCGCGGCATCATCTGAGCTGGTAAACCCGGGCCCGCCGACCTGCCAGAGATTGGCAAGAATTTTTGCTTCCATTACCATCCCCCTAGCAGCACCCCGGGCTACCGGACCCACCCGCTGCACTGTCATCGTTTTCAATGACGCAGCAGCATGACGATCCGTCCCGTCCCAGGGCTGAATTAATAATAGCTGCGGCACATCCCACGCCCGCCTGTACGGTCACAGCTTCTGTGGGGCAGTTCCGGGAACAGGCCCCGCACTCCATGCATTGGTCCCTGTTTTCGATCCCGGCGCAACCGTTATGCATGCTCAGGACTGCCTGGGGACAGACAATGAGGCACATGCCGCACCCGACGCATTTCTCCTGATCGAGCGCTAATGTGACCACATCCCTGAGATATATGAAATCAGACATTCTACAACCTCCTTAACCCGCAAAAAGAGCGGTTAGCCAAAATAATAAACCTGCCCCACCCCCCGCGATCTCAAAGGGAACCGCCCACTTCATCTCTTTTCTGACCCCCGAAAGAGACGTATAGGTGGAAGCACCCGTAAAGTTCATGGCCAGATATGCTGAAAAGGCCGGAATCAGAAAAAACCATGCCAAAACTTCCATCCCGCCCGCCCAACCATTGAAATTTCCAGGCCAGAGTCCTGCAACCAAAATGGCCGTTACCAGCCCCATGATCAGCCCTTTAAGGGAAAAAGCACGCCCCGGCAGCCAGGGCAGCAAAATCGGCGTCAAAACCGCGCCCGAAGCGATGGCACAAATAAAGGCAACCGCAGCAAACAGGCCGTAACGCATGGTTCCGGCCCAGAATCCCCCGTCTCCGCCAAAGCCCCCTGCGAAGAACAGACAGGGCAGTATGAGAAGGCTCCATTTGAGGGTCCCCACCAATTCAAGCGGGACCAGGACCGTCCTTTCCTTTATGGAAAAGGTTTTTTTTCGCATATCCGGTGTCGCATTGCATCCTGCATCTAAGAAACGCGGCAAGTCAGTTGACGCGATGGGACCATAAATAACCTTAAAACCGGAACGCTTCTTTACCTGATGGGCCGCAACGCCAGGGCCGGATAATTGCGGCAGGATCAACTCCCGGTGGGCAACGATCTGTGCCAGATTGCTGACCTCAATACGCCGGACCAGTTCCTCTGTACCGAATGTCTCCTTTCCGGCAGCACACCATACGTTGATGCCATGGGTGTCCAATACCAGGATCCATGCATCACGGGCAGCAAGCGCCTCACGAAGCCGGTCAAAGCTCATCTTGTAATTGGCGGTCACAAACACCTTGGTTTTCTCATGGGGGTTTCCAAGGGCATACAAACCGGGATCCACGGTGAAATTCATACGTCCCACGCCCCAACGGGCCTTGATACTTCCGAAACAATCGGCCCACACCAACGTGGAGGAGACCCGGGGGACCCTTCCCACCTGGGTCTCAACATATCCGTCCACAAATGCTTGATCCATCCTCGGCGGGCTCAACTGAGCCGTTCCGCTCTTAGGTGAACAAACGGCCGCGGGGGATTCAACCGTTTGAAAATCTACGGTTTTCAGCATCACAAGGTCGTCTTTTCCCTGGTTCATATTTAAAGGCTCCTTATATCCGGTCCATGTAAGGACCTCGGAAAAAAATAATTAAGGTTGTCTTATCAGATGTTTAACGATCGCTGAAGGAGGGCCACATAATACGCCATAATCCCCTCAACCGTGCAGTAACAGACACGCGGGCCATCGACCTCCCCCTGTATCCAACCGGTTTTTTTCAAGACCTTGAGGTGTTGAGAGACACTGGACTGCGCCAAAGGAAGGGCATCCACAATATCCCCGCAAACACACCTTTCCGCTTGAGGTTTATTCACCAGAATGCGAACAATCTCCACCCGGGCTGGATGACCAAGTCCTTTCGATAGTTCGGCCAACCTCTCTTTGCACACCTCCGTAGGGAGTGTCTCTATTTCCGTCGGATTCACCGGATGACCGTCACGCCAATGATTAATTTCTTTCATAAAAAATTCTCTTTATCTCCCATGCCCGAGATTGGTTTCAGTTTCCATATGCCTAATAGCATCGTTACGTTCACTCGTATTTGTTGATCGTTTATCGCAGATATACGATTATAAGGATGCAGGACCCTCCTGTCAAGGTCTTAGTTATTCGCAATTCTGTTCATGCAATTCTTGACTAAAATAAACCGAAACGGTACGGTTCATCCAAGGGTTGATTTTGATTTAAGGGCCTCGATACGGAAAGGAGACAAAAAATGGATGTGAGAAAAACAATCGAGAGAAAACGCGTCCTTATTGTGGACGATGAGCAGGATGTGCTCGATAGTCTTGTGGAACTCCTGGATATGTGCAGGCTGGATACAGCCCAGTCCTTTGATGAAGGCAAGCGTTTGATGGAAGAAAACGAATATGATGTGGCGATCCTGGATATCATGGGGGTGGACGGCTTCAAACTCCTGGAAATTGCCAACCAAAGGGGCATTCCGGCCCTGATGCTCACAGCCCATGCGCTTTCCGAGGAAAACCTGAAACAATCTGCCGAAAAGGGCGCATCCTATTACGCACCCAAGGATCAAATCGAGCGCATAGATCTCTTCGTTGCGGATATCATCGAGGCGAGGGAGGAAAAGAAAAATGTCTGGCTCAAATGGCTTGAAAGGCTGGGCGGCTACTACGATTCCCGTTTCACCGGACCCAACTGGCGAGAGAAGGACAAGGCTTTCTGGGACAAAAAGCTGAATGAGATGACCTATTACTAAGGGGGCAAGCCGCAGTTTTAGGTTTAAAGTTTTATGAAAGACTGCTTTCGCTGTAGATCAGTCCTGTTTCCCCCTTCTTAACCACGATATTCTTGAGCCAGCGGTCGTTATTCTCCTCCGGGCAATCCGTGCGGTAATGGGACCCCCGGCTCTCATCTCGCAGCAATGCCGCCTGGCACACCACTTCAGAGAGCAACAGCATATTTTCGAGCTCAAGGCATCGGATAAGATCAGGGATCTTCCCCACGGTAGCCGCTACAGCCATGGCCCGAAGTTCCGATATTTTTTTCAGGGCTTCGGTTAGACCTTTCGGGTCACGCAGAATACCGGCCTTGAGCCACATAATCTCCTTGAGCGATCGACACAAAACCTTCGGGTTCTCTCCATTTCCCCCAA
Source organism: uncultured Desulfobacteraceae bacterium (assembly GCA_964588535.1). Classification (GTDB taxonomy): domain Bacteria; phylum Desulfobacterota; class DSM-4660; order Desulfatiglandales; family Desulfatiglandaceae; genus NaphS2. The sequence continues at coordinate 22,884 of CAZPQA010000038.1, read as the reverse complement.
ACCGTGATTCCAAACGGACTTTTTCATGGTCGATCATTTCACCCGGTGGATTCACGGGACCCATCTCCTTCGCCCCCGCAGCTGCCCTTTGCCCTGCAATCCTCCCGAAAGTAAAAATCTCGCACAGGGCATTGCCTCCCAGGCGGTTGGCGCCATGGACCCCCGCAGTCGTCTCTCCCGCCGCAAAGAGACCCGCCAGGGGTGTTTCTGCATTTTTGTCAATCATTATGCCACCCATGCAGAAATGGGTCGTGGGGCCGACAACCAGGGTTTTCTGATCGGGATGCCATTTGGAGGGCAGAAGTGTCGCCAATGGTGCCAATCGCTCTTCAGCAATGGGGCTGAGATCCATAATGATCCCACCATCCACCCCCCTGCCCGCCATAAGCTCCCGTATGATGGCCTGGGCCAGTCGGTCCCGGGTCAACCGCATGGGATCATCGAGCCCGTGCTTAATAACGATATCCTCGCCCGCCCTGTTCCTGAGGATTGCCCCTTCAGCCATAAGCAGAACCTCATAAAGGATGAGCCGATTCCCCAACCTGCCCGCGGCCGTGGGATAAAATTGAACAAACTCCATGTCTTTCAGGGGAAGACCCAGTTCAAGGGCCAGGGCCTGGCCGTCGCCGGTAATCCCCGCAGCATTGTTTGTGTGCAGATACACCTGTCCGAACCCGCCGGTGGTCAGAATCACACTCCCGGCTGTAAAGACCAGGAATCGTCCATCATGGGAAACCCCTGAAGCGGCGGCAACACGATTGCCTGACGAAAAAAGGCGGGTAATAAAAACCCGATCCAAAAACCGCACACCGATCTTTTCCGCATACTGCTTTAGCGGCAGAATCAAATCACTGCCGGTTCGATGTTGCCCGCGAATTTGCCTGGGGAAACTGTGTCCGGCTATTTGGTCGATTTGGAAACGCCCCTCTTTTTTTGCAAAAACCACCCCGCATTTTTCCAGAAAGGAGATCTCAGCCTTGGCCGTCTCTACCATTGCGGACACCAACTCCGGATCATTCAGGAAACGTCCCCCCTTGACCGTGTCCTCCAGGTGAACCTGCCCCCCGTCGCGCTGATCACCCCACCCGGAAACAGAAATAATCGCTTTGGCAATATAGGTGTTATTGGCGTATCCCACCTTTGCCTTGGAAACCAGGAGCACATCGGCGCCCGCATGTTTTGCTTCAATGGCCGCCCGCAGACCGGCGCCGCCACCACCGATGATCAGCACGTCACAAGAAATCCTGTTAATTTCACTAAATTTCATTTCTTACCCCACCCATCCTTTACGAGGAAATGTGCCAATGAAAAATTAATATTCGATTCCTCTTCTCGCGCCGATACCATTCTTAAAGGGATGTTTAACCTCCTTCATCTCCATAACAACCGTTGCGTGTTTCATCACGTCGGTCTTTGCGTAACGCCCGCTCAGCATGAGATGTACACCCTTTGGCTTATTTAAAAGCAAGTCCTGTACCTCATCGGGGTGGATGAAGCCATAATTGACGGCGATATTGATTTCATCCAGCACCACCAGCCCGTATCGGGAGGACGATATAATCTCTTTCCCCCGCTCCCACGCTTCCCTGGCCGCTTCCCAGTGGCTGGGGTCTGCATCGGGATTTCTTTTGTCCACAAACCCCTTTCCCATGGTCTCAATCTCAAGCCCGGGCAAGTTTTTGATGGCCATGACCTCGCCATAAGGTTTGGGCGACTTGACAACCTGAAGAATAAAAGAGGGCACATTCATACTGCTCATGAGCAGGGCCTTTCCCAGGCAATAGGTGGTTTTCCCCTTTCCCTTGCCGGTCACCACCTCGATGGGTTCTCGATTTTTACCTCGGGCGGATGTGCGCACAGACATTTCAGTCACCAAATCTGCTTTTTCTATGATCATATCCGAAGCTTCAGGTCCGGTGAGGACAAGCTCCACCCGGGGCCCTTTTCCCCCCATCAAATCTAAAATCTCATGCAACGGAATCAGCCCATCTGAAACCATCCCCAGGACGCCCTCCAGAACCAGCACGTCAAAGATGCCGGATACTGCAGCTTCCATGGCTTTTTGAAAGGCATCCCTTGCCCTTCCCGCCGCCATCCCCTCTTTAGGATCGAAGCCATCCAGGGCTGAAGCGTCTATCTCCAGATTTGGGGCAAGAGACGTACATGCCTGTTTTTCTCCGCCCATGAAATCATGGGGGGCAAAATGTATGATGAGTGTGCGAAACCCCTGGCCGGAAGCGCGAAGGGCCAGGCCGTAGGGTGCATAATTGGTTTTTCTTGAAGGGCTTGTATAAACCTGTATCAAGCCGGTTTCCTGATCGGATGATCTTTCATTTTCAGCATTCATGTTAAATTGATACCTCGAAAAGATTGGCCTTATTGTATCCTCATTACGTCCTATCGCTCACTGTCTTCAGTTTGTCGAGCGCCTTTTTCTGCTGATAAACCGTGTATCCAAAGCTCGGATTCACTCAAATCCAGTTCATCGGTCCAAATAACACCGTAGCCATGTTTGTCGGTCTTTACAGAGTTAAAAAGCGCATCGTTTATAAGGGGTTTGAAGACATCTTTATTAAGCAGAGGAGAACAATCATAAATCTTCCTAATCCCGTTATTAAAAGTGACCAATAACCTTTTTCCTTTCTGGGCCTTGACGTCATCAATTTTTGGATGTTTTTCCATGGTCTCCTCCTTACTCCAATCCCGGGAGTTTTTTGAATTCCTGAGTTTCCCACATAGTCATCAGATCATTCTTATACAATTGGCACCATTCCCTAACCAATTTCTGGGCTCGGTTTGGAAGATCGCCTTCCACCATTTCCAGAGATTCAATATCGAAAACACCATTGTACTCGGTGTACAGTGCGTGAAAATGGGGTACTCCATGTTCTTTGAAATACATCTTTATCAAGATCCCATAAAATCTGGCGATTATCGGCATGTCGTTCCTCCCTTGTGTTTCTTGAGGGGCATTATATCTTCAGGTCGATATGGCTTGTATCACGCTTGTCAGGGTCTTAAAAAAGCACCTGAACCTCAATTATATTCCCCGGCGCCACACATTCCACCCCTTCCGGAATCCGGATCAGGGCCTGGGCACGGGCCTGTGACTGAATCCGGCTTTTCATGTGATGCGGGGTGGCCCACCACTCCCCTCCCCGCTTTTCCAGGCTTGCCTGGAAGAACTGGGTCCATGTGACGTCCCCACTCACCTCTTCTGCCAGCCTTACTTTTCTCAACGGAAATGGTGATGTGGGTTTTCCCGCCATTTGAAGGAGTCCGGGCAGGGCAATCTGAAGAAATGCCATCTCATTGGACGGGGGCCCCCCGGGAAGGCAGAAAATGGGTTTGCCATCCAGGATCCCCAGCGCAACCGCCTTTCCCGGACCGAGCCGCACCCGGTGAAAAAACATCTCCCAACCCATTTCATCCAGGATTTTAGTGGTCAGGTCCCGCTCGCTTTTCCATGCGCCGCCGCTGGTCAGGAGGGCATCATTTCTTCTAAGGAGTTTTTGGAAGGTCTGTTCAAGTTCATCGGGATGGTCTCGGACAACGGCCGTTTCCCCCGACATGCCGAAATGACGCAACCACGAATAAAGCGTCACAATGTTGCTGGCATATAACTGACCGGGCTTAAGGGAGTGCCCGGGTGCAATCACCTCGTCGCCGGTAGCCACAATGGCAACACGCGGTAACGGACATACCTTCACCTGGTCCAAACCACCCGCAGCCAAGAGCCCGGTCAGGGCGGGCGTCAAGGCCTGCCCCCGGCTCATAATGAGACCCTCTTTTGCCACATCACTGCCCTGAAACAGGAGATTGCATCCAGGCGGCGCATCCCTGAAACAGATCACCTTGTCGCCGCGCTGTTCCGTGAATTCAACGGATACAACAGCATCAGCGCCTTTGGGTATCACAGCGCCGGTCAGTACTTCAACCGTCTCACCCGGCTGAACGGTCTTCAGGGTGGGATCCCCAGCAGCAAGAGTACCGGAAATTCTGAGCGGAATGCCGTTTTCACGCGACGCTTTGGTGATATCCGATGAAACCACTGCAAACCCGTCCCGCAGGGAAGACGTTGCCGATGGACAATCCACCACCGCCTTCAGATCCTCTGCCGCCACAAGACCACACACCTCATGAACAGGCATCGGCGCCGGCTTCAGGGCCCGAATGGCATCGAAAGTCAGGGAAAGCGCTTCTTTCAAGCCGATATCATAGGTTCGGGCCATCCGAATATCCCTCGTTTGATTGAACCAAAACCCGGTCGTTTAAGGCCGAAAATGCTTTGCGCACAACGCGAACCTGCTCAGGATCAATATCAGCTGAAACATAACAAGCCTCTTCCCCACCTTCAGCCAGAACCTCTCCGCCGGGATCAACGATCATGCTGTGTCCGGCAAAGGCCTTACCGTCACTTGTTCCGGCACAGTTGCAGGAAAAAAGATAAGAGAGGTTTTCGTGTGCTCTGGCCCGGTTAAACAGGCGCCAGGCATCCAGCCGCGCCAGGGGCCAGGCCGAGGGCACCAGAAAAATAGAAGCCCCCTGATCCACCATGAGTCGATAAAGCTCCGGAAAGCGCAAATCATAGCAGGTGGTAATCCCCGCTTTGCCCCATGGCAGATCCACGACCGCCGGCTTTTCACCCGCCTTCAACAACTTCCGCTCTTCCGACTGGTATCCAAAAAGATGCATCTTCCGATATTGGGCCATAATCCCGCCATCCGGTCCCAGAAGAAGGGCTGCGTTAAACAAGTCATCGTCTTCTCGCAACACCAGGCTGCCCATGAGGATATGAATCCCCATAGCCGAAGCCCTTTCTCTCAAAGCTGACACTGTCGGGCCGTCAATGGGTTCACTCTCCTTTCGATACCGATGAAACGAAAAATAACCGCAAGGCCACAATTCCGGTAGCAGGATCAAATCGCTTGGCGGTGCCTGGTCCAGCAGATCCAATGCGGCTTCAATATTTTCTTCCTTACGCCCATCTTTAATTTTCATCTGAATGCTGGTAACACGCATATTGGCTATCCTTTCGAAACTTTACATTCAATGCTGCTTTTTGTATAACCCAAACCCTTACGATTAGGCAACCCCCATATTCCGGGTTCCCAACGAGAAAAAAGTTTGCAGGGTGCAGTTGTCAGGGTGCAGAAAAGGCAGCTCCATCCTGCACCCTGTACCCTTCCCCCTTTGCGAGGAACAACCCATGATTACGTTGCTGGATTACGGCGCCGGAAACGTCAGAAGCGTCATCAACGCCATCGAAAGTCTCGGCGAACAGGTCCATCTTGTCAAAACAGAAAATGATATCCTTTCCGCGGAAAAGCTGGTCTTTCCCGGAGTTGGCGCCTTCGGCAACATGATGGAAATCCTGCACCGAAAAAATTTTGTCGCGCCACTACTGGCTTATCTCAAAGCCGATCGTCCCTTCCTGGGCATCTGCCTGGGACTCCAAGCCTTGTTTGAAAAGAGTGAAGAAGCACCGGGCGTCCCGGGGTTTGGGTTCATTCCTGGCGACGTACAACGGTTTTCAACAGACCTTTCAGTTCCCCACATGGGCTGGAACGGACTGAATATTCAACAACCATCCAGGCTGTTTGCAGGCCTTGACGGTAACGAAAAATTCTACTTTGTCCACTCCTACCACGTTAAACCCAGCACCGATGACGCCGTACTGACCACCACTGATTACGGCTATGGGTTTGTCAGTGCCATCCAGAGCGGAAACGTGACCGCCACCCAGTTTCACCCTGAAAAAAGCGGCAGATCAGGACTGCGCATACTGGAAAACTTCCTCAGGAAAAACGGTAAAATGGCAATGCCCCCGGAAATTTCAAGCCAAACGTACCTGGCCAAACGGATCATTGCCTGCCTGGACGTTCGCACCAACGACCGGGGCGATCTGGTGGTGACCAAAGGGGACCGGTATGATGTCAGGGAAAACGGCGATGTTCGGAATCTGGGTAAACCGGTGGACCTGGCCCGCGGGTACTACGAAGAAGGCGCCGACGAAATCACCTTCCTCAATATCACCGGATTCAGGGATTTTCCACTGGAAGATATGCCCATGCTTGACGTGCTGAGACAGACATCCAAAAACGTCTTCGTCCCCCTCACCATCGGCGGCGGTATTCGGGATTACACGGATAAGGACGGCAGAACCTACACAGCGCTCGAGGTGGCCGCAAAATATTTCAGATCCGGCGCGGATAAAATATCCATCGGCAGTGATGCCGTCCTGGTTGTTGAAGACCATCTTAAAACTGGCCTGAAAACCGGCCGGAGCGCCATTGAGGAAATAGCCCGGGTCTATGGAAACCAGGCCGTGGTAATTTCCATCGATCCCAGACGGGTATACGTGGACAACCCCCGAGACGTCCAACACCGGGTGATCAAAACGGACATCCCCGGGCCCAACGGTGAATCCTATTGCTGGTATCAATGCACCATCAAGGGAGGCCGGGAGGGTCGAGATCTTGATGCGATCACGCTGGCACAGGTCTGTGAAACATTGGGTGCGGGTGAAATCCTGTTGAACTGTATCGACCGGGACGGCACCTCCCAGGGGTTTGACCTGGAACTCATCAATGCGGTCAAAGAGGCTGTCTCCATCCCCGTTATTGCATCCAGCGGCGCCGGTTGCCCGGAGCACTTCCTGGAAGTCTTCAAAAAAACCAAAGCCGAGTCAGCCCTGGCCGCCGGAATCTTTCACCGCGAAGAAGTGCCTATCGGACAGGTGAAAAGCGAGTTGAAGGGAGAGGTGGAAATCAGAGTTTAGGGTCTTATGCAATCACTTTGAGGCTTCATCTCTCACATTTGTAACACGTTGCAGTTGCAGGTTGTTTTAAACGACAGACCAACAGGGGGTATAATGGGACCGTTCACGTTCACTACTGCGGAATCAAAGATTCTGTTTTCCCAAAAGAAATTAACCCGTTGCTATAAGGATGGTGGAGGCGGCGGGAGTCGAACCCGCGTCCGAAAATATTCCACTTAGACCTCTACATACGTAGCTCAGTATCAGAATTTCGCCTTCGGGGTCGCAACCGAGCAAGCCCGCCCAAAGACTAACCTGTGTTAATTTTCGCCTCACCGTTTCACAGGTTCAAGGGATCGGCTAGCCCGCTAGTCGACGCCTTATTCCAATCTCGCAGGCAAAGATTGGGAAGACGCTAGCCATTTATGCGGCTAGAGCATACGCGTAATCGTCTGCGTTTGTGTTTCGCCCAACCGTTTAACGAGCAGTCGGAACCTCGGTATGCAATCTAAGCTTCAACTATCCCCGTCGAAACCGTTTCGCCCCCCTGATTTGGATTTTTAGTCATAAGAAAAAAGCACTATCTGCAACAACTCAAAAGTAACCATGGCCACAAAAAAGTCAATAGTCGCCTTGCTTTCTGGCCTGGTCAATATCCCGCTTCAGTTCCTTTTCTTTCAGTTCTCTTCTCTTGTCGTATTTTTTCTTGCCCTTCGCCAAGGCGATTTCCACTTTGGCTTTGCCCCGGGTAAAATAGACTTTGGTGGGAATCAGGGAATACCCCCTCTGCTCAGTTTTTCCGATCAGCCGTTTGATTTCCCGTTTGTTCAAGAGGAGTTTCCGTGTTCGCATGGGGTCCATTTCCATGTGGTGGGCAAAGGGGTAAGGGGTAATATGCATGTTATGAAGAAAGACCTCTTCCCGCTTCACCCTGGCATAGCTATCCAACAGGTTGGCCCTTCCCTCTCTCAGGGATTTGACCTCGGCCCCCAGAAGCACCAGCCCCGCCTCGAAAAACTCGTCTAGGAAGTATTCATGGCGCGCTTTTTTGTTTTGACATACGATTTTCATAGTCAAGCTCTCTTTACAGGTACCCTTTTTCCCTCAATTCGGGAAACATGCCCCCTGTGCGCGCCGACAAGTACTCTTGAACAGCTTCGGCGGTGTTCAGGCCCATGATCTCCTTGAGGTCATCGCGGGCCTGGGACATGGGCATGGCCCGCACGATCTTTTTGATCAGCGGTATGGACCTGGCATTCATGCTGAGCGCGTCAAGGCCCAGTCCCAACAATATCGGCACGCAAAGAGGATCACCCGCCATCTCACCACACAGGTTAACGCGGATGCCCTCATTTCTGGCAGCCGCCACCACCTGGCCGATCATTCGGATAAGAGCGGGATCAAACGGTTGATACATGTGTGCCACATGCTCGTTAACCCTGTCAATGGCCAGTAAATACTGAATAAGATCATTGGTCCCGATACTGAAAAAATCCACGTGCCTGGCCAGAACCTCTGCCATAACAACGGCTGAGGGGATTTCAACCATAATGCCCACTTCCATTTTTTCATCGTAGGGGATATGGTCTCGATCCAAATCCATTTTGACCTGCGCCAGGATCTCCTTTGCATCCAGAAGCTCCTGCAAACCGGATATCATGGGGAAAATCAATCGGATATGACCGTGTGCGCTGGCTCTTAGAATGGCGCGCAACTGCGTTTTGAATATTTCGGGCTGTTTCAGGCAGAATCGTATGGCCCGGAGCCCCAGCGCAGGGTTCATCTCCTTTGTGATGTCAAGTGCCGAAACGAATTTGTCACCGCCGATATCCAGGGTCCGAATGTTCACCGGCTCGGGGGCCATGAGTTCGGCTATTTCACGGTAGTCTTCAAACAGTTCTTCCTCTTCCGGAAACCCTTTGCTCCTCAAATACAGAAATTCCGTTCGATAAAGGCCTATGCCCTCTCCACCATAATTCCTTACAGCGGCCACTTCTTCCAAAAATTCTATGTTGGCCGTAACAGTGATCCGTTGACCGTCAGGGGTCACGGCCGGAAGGTGACTCTCCCTGGCGATACTCGACCGGTAGTCTTCCAGTTGAAGCTTCTTCTCCTGGTAGTAAATAATGGCGCTGTCATCAGGGTTGACAACGACCACCCCCGTGCTGCCATCCACAATCAGAAGATCGCCGTCCGCTACAACATCGGTTGCGCTTTCCAAGCCCACAACAGCCGGAATTTCCAGAGCCTGTGCCACGATTGCCGTATGGGAAGTCCGCCCCCCCACATCGGTAATAAACCCCATGACTCTTCCGATATTCAGTTCGGTGGTGTCCGCAGGGGAGAGATCATGGGCCACGATAATGACCCTTCTATCGATTTCCGAAAGGCTCTGCTGAGCTTTTCCGCTGAGCGTCCTTAGAATCCTTTCGGTGACATTTTCCACATCGCTGATACGGTTGCTGATATATTCGTCATCAATCTGGTCAAAAACTTTACGGATTTTTCCCAGGGATTTTTTCAGTGCCCACTCGGCATTGATTTTTTCATCCTGGATCGTACGAATGGTCGAATCCCGAAACATGCTGTCCTTGAGGATCATCAAATGGCTGTCCAGAATAAAGGAGAGATCGTTGACTTTCTCCGCCATTCCGGTTTTGAGGGACTCCATCTCATTTTCGACCACTCGAAGGGCCTCTTCGAACCGCTCCACCTCCCCATTCAGATGTTCTGTGTTTACCAGATACTGATACAGGATCTTGACTTTGCTTCTGTCCACAAGATGGGCTTTGCCGATGACAATACCCGGATAAACAGCTATGCCCTTTAAAGCTTTTTCACCGGCAACAGCGTCTTCGTTCATTTGTTCTCCCCAAATTTTCCCTGAAACAGCGCGTCCAGCTCCGTCATAAACTGCTCCGAGTCTTCCCCGACTATTCGAACTTCCATATCCGTGCCTTTTGGGCATGCCAACGTAAGAATGGAAAGGATGTCGGACCCACCCACCTGTCGCCCATCCTTCTTGAGAAACAATTCGGATTCATAACGGTCGGCCAATTCAACGATTTTCGCGGCAGCACGCGCATGGAGGCCCAGGCTGTTAATAATTTTCAGACGCCTGACCATTTCCATTGTTCATGAATCCTTCAACACTCTTTTTCTGGCGAGGCATTCTTTATAGACCTTCCGATACGCCAGATTTTCTTTCTCTGCAATAACGCCTGCAATATCCCGAACACTCATGGCGTTCTCTTTTAGAAGGCTCTCAATGGCATCTAATGTACGATTATCCAATTCTTTTGTCTCTTTTCCGGCAACTTTTCCCGAAACCACCAGTGTAAATTCCCCCCTGGTTTTTTCAGGGGTTAACCCCTCCAGCAGCTCCGCCGGGGTGCCGCGTCGAATTTCTTCAAATATTTTGGTCATCTCCCGAAGTAAGACCATTTTCCTGGGGCCGAAAGCGCGAGCCATATCCGAAAGTGTCGCCCTGATCCGGTGGGGGGACTCATAAAAAACCATTGCTCGCGTTTCAGAAATCAGACCGTCCAGTTCTTTTCTTCTTCTACCGGGGCGGTTTGACAAAAATCCCAAAAAACAAAATCCCCCCGTTGGAAAACCACAGACCGAAAGACTCGCCACAGCGGCAGAAGGTCCCGGAATCGGCGTAATTTGAATCCCTTTTTCAATGGCACTTGAAATGAGCATGACACCGGGATCCGAAATACCCGGGGTTCCCGCATCGGAAACAAGGGCCAATTTCATCCCGGTTCTCAGTTGCGCAACAAGCCGCCCTGTCCTGCTTTTCCGGGAATGCTGGTTGTAAGTGGCGATCTTTGTTTTTATGCCGTAGTGATCGCAGAGCCTTTTGGTGTGGGTCCCGTTCTCGGCCACAATCAGGTCAACCTCTTTTAAGATGCGCAAGGCCCTCAGGGTAATGTCCTCCAGGTTCCCGATGGGCGTTGCGACCACGTACAAAATACCGTGTTCCTGCTCCCGAATTGACGGCTTTCTATCCATAAGCCAGGTCAAAAGCGTTCTTGATCACCTCAATCTGAGGGGGTCCGCTGCCCATGGAAACCGCGACCACATCAAAACGGGCGCTGACGTCAAAGCAATGGTTGGTTTTCATGTAGTTTAACGCCACTTTGGAGATCTGTTTTTGTTTTCTGGCGTTCACCGCTTCCTTTGCAAACCCCAGGGACCGTCCTTTTCTGGTTTTAATTTCAATGAACACCAGAACATCCCCGTCTTTCGCCACCAGGTCCACTTCACCTAAGGGGCAACGGTAGTTCCTGATAATATTGCTGTACCCCAGGCCTTTGATTTTTTCAAAGGCCAGCGCCTCACCCCGTTTACCCAGTTCAAGCCTTTCTCGGGTCAACCTACTGCGCCTCTTTAGAGATCAGACGGTGAACCGGTTTAAACGTCAGACGGTGAACCGGACATGGACCGTGCGCTTTTAAGGCCTCCAGGTGCTGTCGGGTTCCGTACCCCTTGTTTTTGTCAAAACCGTAGTCAGGATACATATTGTGATAGGAAGCCATGATCCAGTCCCGATAAACTTTGGCCAGCACAGAAGCTGCCGAAATGCTTCGGGAGATTTGATCTCCTTTTTTTAAACATTTCTGTTTGATGGGGATGGGAACAGTGTGGATACCGTCCACAAGGATGATTTCCGGCTGCGGATCAAGTGTCTTGATAGCACGCAACATGGCTTCCAGAGAGGCGTTTAGAATATTGAACTTTTCAATATACGAAATGGATACCACGCCGATACCGAAGGTCAAAGCACCGTCCCTGATCGAATGGAATCTATCGAATCTGGCGCGAGCCGTCATTTTTTTTGAATCCTTAACCCCCGAAAATCGAACACCTTCGGGAATAATGACTGCTGCTGCAACCACAGGACCGGCCAAAGGACCTCGCCCCGCCTCATCAACCCCGGCAATCAGCCTGTAACCCGAATCTCGCGCCTGGGTTTCGTGGTAAAAGGGGTCTACAGGGGTTTGGCGTGAATCGTCCGGAAACAGCTCCAGGTTTTCAGGCCGACGCACTTGCCGGAGTCTCTTGAACAAACATCATTTTACGAGTTCCCTGCATCAAAATGATATTAGAATCAAAACGATTTTAGAATCGCTTTTCTTTAATTCTTGCAGCCCTGCCGCGCAGATTCCTGAGATAATAAAGTCTCGATCTTCTGACTTTTCCCCTTGACACCACCTCAACCTTATCAATGTTGGGAGAGTGAAGGGGAAAGATACGTTCCACACCAATACCGTAAGAAACTTTCCGAACCGTAAATGTGGCACCGGTGTTCCCCTTTCGTTTCCTGATGACAACCCCTTGAAATAACTGGATCCTCTCCTTTTCGCCCTCTTTAATCCTGGCGTAAACCTTGACGGTATCACCAGGCTTGAAGTCGGGGATGTCGCCGCGCATCTGCTCCAACTCGAGCATTTCTACAACATTCATTTCTTTCTCCTTATGTCACACACCTGAACTCACTGGCCGGCCAGCCGATCCAAGATAATGGCTGCCGCCGTCCTTACTGAAAGATGATTATACCCCGATCTTCCCGAGATGGGGTCAAGCACATGGCCGGCCTGTTGCAGCACGTCTTCATGAAGCCCCCATGCCGTTCCAAACAGCAGGAAAACCAGTTCATCCGATAAAACAAGACCCCTTAACGTTTCATAACTCATGGCACGGTTTTCCTGCATAGCCGCATCTGTTGCAACGATCGTGGCCGTGTCCCCTTCCCTCTCCTTTACCTTTTCAAGCGCCATGTTCAGTGACGATGTTACACTGACCAGGCCCAGGGCTTCCTTCCTGTGAGGGTTGTACCTGGCACCGTACCCGGAAATCCAATGCCGCAAAATTCGATTTGCCAGTGCCTGCTGGTCTTCAAGAGGCGTAACAACAAAAAAGCCCCTGATGCCATAGGTTTTGCTCAGTCGAGCAAAATCGTGAATATCCAAAGGCGTTATGGCCGAAGCAATGGTCTCTTGATGCTTGTTGTAAACGGGAAAATGGACAAGCCCGACATAGAGACGCATTACGTCAGTTCTTCCAGGATCGCTTTATCTTCAGGAGACAATTCAGCTTTCTGAAGCAGATCCGCCCTTCGTGCCCGGGTTCTCTTGAGCGATTGTTTTTTCCGCCACAATCGAATTTTTTCATGGTCGCCGGACAAAAGTACCGGGGGAACCTCCAGATCCTTGAACACCCTTGGCCGTGTGTAATGGGGGTGTTCCAGGAGACCGTTTTCAAAAGAGTCCTCCAGGTTCGATCTTTCACCGCCCAGAACGTCCGGAATCAGTCGGCTGACCGCTTCAATAACCACCATGGCAGCCAGTTCGCCCCCATTCAAGACGTAATCCCCGATAGACAACTCCATATCGACACAGGTTGATCGTACCCGCTCATCTACGCCTTCATATCGACCGCAGACGAATATAATCTGCTGGTACTCGGCCATCTCCCAGGCCATGTCCTGGGTGAAGGGCTCTCCCTGTGGTGAAAAAAGCACCACTGGGCCGTGTCCTTCCATTCGCTCGACGGACTGAAGAGCACGAAAAATCGGTCCCGCCTTCATGACCATACCTTCACCACCACCGTATGGTCGGTCATCAACAATCCGGTGAGGTCCTCTGGCAAAATCACGGATGTCCCGTAACGCCACATCCACGAGACCCCTCTCGATGGCGCGTCCCAGAATGCCCTCCCTCAGGTAGGACGTAAACATATCCGGAAACAAGGTAAGAACGTCAAACTTCATTCAAATCCAACAATCCTTCCAAGGCCGAGACAATCATTTTCCCGTTTTCTAAATCAATATGGTTGACCACCGCTTGAGCGGCCGGCAGAAAAATCTCCCGGTCACCGTTTTTTACAACATAGATTTCATTATTCCCCGCAGGGATAATCTCTGAAACGACACCCAAAAACACATTATCATTTGAGAAAACGTCGAGGCCCAACAGTTCAAACCAGAAATATTCCCCTTCTTCCCGAACAAGGGCATCTTTGCTGATATAGATCTCGGCTCCCCTGAAGGACTCCGCCTGGTTTATATCTGTCACCCCGGCCAGTTCTACAAGAAAAACATTCTTGTGGGGCCTGGCGGAAATAACGCTTAAATGACGATTTTCTCCGGTCGCAAGTTTAAAAAAGACCTTTCCCGCATTCAATAACGAGGCTGCCGACTGCGAAAAAGACCGTACCCGCAAAAGCCCCTCCAGCCCGTGGGGCCGAAGGACCTTCCCAAAGAAGAGTACATTATCAGGCAAGCCTGCGTTCAAAACTATTCGATAATCTCCAATACGGATCGTTTGTTAATTTTCGTGGAGGCTGCACTGAGAATTGTCCTCATAGCCCTTGCGGTGCGGCCCTGCTTTCCAATGACCTTGCCCAAATCTTCTTTGGCGACTTTCAGTTCAAGAACCGATGTCTGTTCCCCTTCGATTTCTGTGACGACCACATCTTCCGGCTTATCAACCAGCGCTTTCGCAATGTATGAAACTAGCTCTTTCATCTCGGTTCACCTCCATTGGGATTCACAGAAATGCGGCATTTAGGTTGCTGCGGAATGGGACTTCATCGCGTTTTCCCGTTTCACCAGAGCCCTGACGGCCTCTGAAAGTTTCGCGCCTTTTTCAACCCAGTACTGAAGTTTGTCCTCATGGATTTTCACAACAGCGGGTTCTTTCATGGGATCATAATATCCCAGGATTTCCAGGAACCTGCCATCTCTGGGCGCCTCCGAATCAGCTGCCACCAAACGATAAAACGGTTTTTTCTTCGCTCCCATCCTTGTCAATCGAATTCTAACGGCCATTTTCTACTACCACCCCCTTAAATGTGTTGGTTTTGAGCATCATAAATGCACCCCCTATCCGAAGACGGACGGCATGTCCAGCCCACCTTTTTTGGTAAATTGTTCCATCATTTTTTTTGTTTGAACAAAATTTTTAAGCAAACGGTTGACGTCCTGGACCTTGGTACCACTGCCTGTTGCAATGCGGCGTCTTCTGCTGCCATTAATGATCTTGAACCTGCGTCGCTCGTCGTGGGTCATTGAATTGATGATCGCCTCGACTTTGACCAGTTCTTTTTCATCAGGTTTGAGGTTTTTCAGTTGTTTCAGTTTTCCCATACCCGGGAGCATCCCCAGGATATCCTCGAGGGATCCCAGCTTTTTCATCTGTTTCAATTGAGACCGAAAATCTTCCAGGTCAAACTCATTCTTTTTGAGCTTTTTCTCCAGTTTTCTGGCCTCTTTCTCGTCAAATTGGGCTTCCGCTCTCTCGATGAGAGAAAGGACATCGCCCATCCCAAGGATCTGAGAGGCCATCCTGTCGGGATGAAAGGGCTCAAGGGCACTGATTTTTTCACCAACCCCCACAAATTTGATGGGTTTCCCGGTTACCGCCTTGATGGATAACGCTGCGCCGCCCCTTGCGTCACCCTCCATCTTGGATAAAATCACACCGGTGATATCCAGGGTATCGTTGAAATGCTCCGCCACATTGACCGCATCCTGACCGGTCATGGCATCCGCCACCAGAAGGATTTCAGTGGGATTGATTTTATCCTTGATGACCACCAGCTCATTCATCAAGGCTTCATCCACATGAAGTCGTCCCGCTGTATCGATAATCAGGACATCCACCCCCTGTGCCCCGGCCCCGGCCATTGCATCGCGGCATATCTCTTCCGGTATTTGTCCTTTTTCCGTTGGATAAACCGGAACATCAATCTGTAGCCCCAGTTTCTTGAGCTGTTCCACTGCAGCAGGCCTGTAAACATCCGCGGGAACCATCAAAGGATGCCTACCCTGTTTTCGCAGATGTGCTGCCAGTTTTGCGGCAGTTGTGGTTTTACCGGAGCCCTGAAGGCCCACCAGCATCAATGAATGGGGCGTTTCACCAGAGAGTTCAAGACCCGTTCGGGACTCACCCATGAGGCGGGCCAATTCTTCATTTACAATTTTAATGATCTGCTGACCGGGGGTCAGGCTTTCTCGCACATCCTGTCCCACAGCGCGCCCACGAATATCTTCTATCAATTTCTTTACGACTTTATAGTTGACATCCGCCTCCAGAAGCGCTAAACGCACTTCTTTCAACGCATCCTGAATATTGGCTTCAGTGAGCCTTCCCCGCCCTTTCAGTTTTTTGAAAACACGGTTGAGTTTTTCAGATAAGCTGTCAAACATGCCGCTGCGGACCCTCGTATTTTGTAATCAATCAGGATTACTTTATAAGACTACGGATGTCAACAAAAAACGAAATGACACCGAAAAGAACGTCGAACGATTTTGAGGTTGCCAATGAAATCCATACCCTCTAATATTGTCCCACAGGGACCACCATACATGGATCCATCGAAAATGTCATATCATTTCGATGGGGTTTGAAATGAAGTGATTCAATTGCATGGCTGAAAAGAAGCACAGTGAAGGGATTATTCAACCCAGAAAAGGCAAGGGCGATCCGCATCTACCGCCGGATGTTCTCATGGTGATGATCCCCGCGGAACTTCTGTTCCTGGCACAGAAAGCGGGTGCAGCCCAGACGGCCTTCAGCAACATGCGCCTTTATGATCTGTATCGGTCACAGGGCGAAAATGAAACGTCCGTCACGCTGGCTGGTCCTTTCATCGGCGCACCCCATGCGGTTATGGGAATGGAAAAACTGATTGCCATGGGCGCGCGGAGGATTCTGGTGCTGGGCTGGTGCGGTTCGCTGCAGCCGTTTCTTAAAATCGGCGACCTGGTGATTCCGACCCATGCCGTATCGGAGGAAGGCACATCACAACATTATCCGACCGCTTCAAAAAACCCCGCATCGGATTCAGCGCTTAACCGGACTCTGGAAACTGCCCTCAAAGAAAAAAAGACCCCCTTTACAAAAGGACCGATTTGGACTACGGATGCCATATATCGGGAAACACCGGAAAAGGTAACGGCCTACCAGCAGCAAAACATCCTGGCCGTGGAAATGGAAATCTCAGCGCTATTGACGGTATCCTCATTTCGCTCTGTCCAGCTGGCAGCGCTACTGGTGGTTTCCGATGAGCTTTTTGAATTGAAATGGAATCCTGGATTTTCCAACAGCCGGCTGAAAAATAGTAGCCGTGCCGCTGCCGAACTGCTGCTGGAGGTCCATGAACAACTGGCCCGGTCCGAAAGGTTGTCCGGAGAAATGAAATGAACCTTAAAAACGGCATTCTCGCCATAGATGTGGGCAGCGGTACCCAAGACATCCTGGTGAAAGCCGTTCAAGGAAAAATGGGCCATTAAGATATGGAAGACATCCGAAAAGAAATTGATACACTGAAAGAAAAGATCGAATACCATAACCAGAGGTATTACGTCCTGGATGATCCGGAGATTTCGGATGCCGACTACGACAGGCTTTTTCAGCGTTTGCTCGAACTGGAAAAGCAGCACCCCGAACTGGAAACCCCTGACTCTCCCACCCGGAAAGTGGGCGGCAGACCCAAAGGCGGTTTTTTGCCGGTAGCGCATCGTTCTCCCATGCTCAGCCTAGAAAACTGTTTTGACCCTCAACAAATCTTTGATTTTGACAAGCGTGTCAGGAAGTTTCTGAAAAATGATGCCCCGGTCGGCTATACGGTTGAGCCCAAAATTGACGGGCTCGCCGTGGAATTGGTCTACGAAAAAGGTGCGCTTAGCGTGGCATCCACCCGGGGGGATGGTCGCACCGGGGAAAATGTGACCCGAAACATCAAAACCATTTTGAACGTACCGTTGAAACTGACAGCTAGGAAGAAATCATTGCCCATACCCGATCTTCTGGAAGTGAGGGGCGAGGTCTACATGGATGTGGCAGCCTTTGAAACATTCAACCGGAATCGCGCCGCCCAAAACGAGACACTTTTTGCCAATCCACGCAATGCCGCAGCCGGTTCCCTCAGGCAACTGGATTCACGGGTCACCGCCAAAAGACCCCTGGACATGTTCTGCTACGGGGTCGGAAATGCACAAACGCTTCCTTTCAAAACCCACTGGGACATCATGATGGCACTGCAGCACTGGGGGCTCAGGGTTAACCGACCCCACATACGGGTATGTGACACCCTGGATGATGTGGTGACGAACTGCCGCCACATTGAAGAAACCAGGAGTGAATTCCCCTATGAGATCGACGGCGCCGTCATTAAGGTTAACCGCTTGGATCTGCAATCCCGACTGGGCATGAAGTCGAGAAGTCCCCGATGGGCCATGGCCTATAAATTCGCCCCCAGCCAGGAGACGACAACCGTCCTGGGAATCCATGTTCAGGTGGGACGGACGGGTGCTCAGACGCCTGTGGCCCACCTGGAGCCGGTGGAATTGGGAGGCGTCCTCGTCAGCCGGGCGACCCTTCACAACCAGGAAGAGATTGACCGGAAAGATATCCGCGAAAGGGACAGGGTGATTGTTCAGCGGGCGGGGGATGTGATTCCCGAGGTGGTGAAAACCGTTTTCTCCAAGCGGACCGGGAACGAAACGAAATTTGTTATGCCGGATGCGTGTCCCGCATGTGGTTCCAAAATTGAGAAAAAACCGGGCGAGGTGGTGGCCAGATGCCCCAATGTAAACTGCCCCGCCCAGATCAGGGGATCCATTAGACACTTTGTGTCAAAAGGGGGCATGAACATCGACGGTCTGGGGGACAAACTGGTCTTCAAACTCATGGACAAGGGGCTGGTCAAAGACGAATCGGACCTTTATGCGCTGACCCGAACGGCGTTGTTGAGCCTCGACAACATCAAGGAAAAATCAGCGGCCAACCTGCTCGGCGCCATTGAAGGCAGCAAAACACCCACACTGGCAAGATTTATTTATGCCCTCGGCATCAGGCATGTGGGGGAATTTACAGCCGCCCTTCTGGCGGACCGCTTCGGAGACATCAAGGAATTGGCAAGCGCCAGTCAGGAAACCCTTTCCGCCATAGACGGCATCGGGCCACAAATCGCCGAAAGCGTGTTTTCCTATTTTGCGGACTCTCAGAACCGGGACCTCATTGAACGTCTGCTGGCAACCGGCGTAAAACCCAGCATCACCCGTTTTAAACCAACAGATTCCCCGGCGGCCGGAAAAACATTTGTTTTGACAGGGTCCCTTTCAACCATCAAACGTTCCACAGCCAAAGAAACAATCACGCAAAAAGGCGGCAAAGTGGGATCTTCCGTCAGCCGTAACACGGATTATCTGGTGGTGGGAGAAGCGCCCGGATCAAAACTTCAAAAGGCACAAAACTTAGGTATTTCCGTCCTGGATGAGAAGCAATTTCTGGAACTATTGGGAGCATGAAGTGTTGAACAACATACGTGAACACCTGATCATTGAGGGGCGGGTTCAAGGGGTCTGGTTCAGGGAATCCACCCGTCGGCAGGCGGTTTTTCTGGGGGTCTCGGGGTGGGTGAAAAATCGGGCTGAGGGTACCGTTGAAGCCCTGCTGGAAGGCCCCGAGGATGCGGTTTTGAAACTGGTTGACTGGTGCAGGAAAGGTCCTTCCGCCGCCAGCGTCACCAGAATCCACAAAACAGAAGAAGCATGGCGGGGGGAGTTTAGCTCCTTCGACGTCGTTTATTAGGAGGATGGAAGTGCCAACAAAGCGTTTTACTGCGATCACATGTCTGTGTCTGCTCTCCCTGCTGCTTGCAGCATCAGGGTGCAGCACCACCAAGAATCTGACCAAGAAAGTTCTGCCCACCTCCTGGGCAAAAAAAATCATGACCAACGAGGCAGATCTCAAAAAACGCGTCATGATTTTTCCCTTCGTGGACCAGGCCGGTGTGGGTCCCGAAATGGCCAAAAAGTTGAGCAATGAATTCTATGATCGTTTGAAAAAAACCCCTAACCTGCTCCTCTATAATCCCCCGGACGGGGTCTTTTCCTCTCAAGCCATGGAATCCCCCCAGTACGGGGTGGTGACCAGTTCCAAACTGGTTGACATCGCCGACGACATGGGCATGAACGCCCTGATGATCGGGGTTCTGAACCCGGTCGAAATCGCTGTTCACAAGACCGGCATCTGGCCTTTCGACAGTTGGAAACGGCTTTACACGGTTTCCGCTGCCATCAATGTGATTCAAACGGCCAGCAAAACCCTCATCTATACCGACGTCGCTGTTGAAGAATATTCCATGAGTCTGGAGGAATCTGAGCAGATTGACCAGGAAAATTACATTCGGAAGATAGCCCTTGAAGCCCTGCCGGATCTCATCAACAATCTGGGAACGACCATGGACTTCAAGGTCAGCGATGAGCCCTGGACCGGCAAAATCGTGGCGGTGGACGGCGATACCATCATGATTAATGCGGGTAAAGAGATAGGCCTGGAAGGCGTGGCAGTTTTCAAGGTGTTTTCCGTAGGAGAATCCATTACCTCCGGCACCGGAAGAACCATTCATCTGCTGGGGGAAACGGTCGGGGAAATCAAAGTCACATCGGTCATGGAAAAACATTCCCTGGCAGAACCCCTGGATGGCGGACCGTTTAAGGCGAAACAGTTTATTCGGTTGAAGCCGTAGGTAAGGACCTGCTTAAGCTATGCTCTCCAGTGTTCAGAACTCAGCCCCACAATAAAAAGCCTTTACTATTAGCCATACATGCCATACAGTATGTCTTATTTTCGACCACAGACAGCCAAATATATATTATATTTTTGACCATATCATACTAAAAACAGTTGATTCCACAATGAAACGATTGATTGATTTTCACCTCCAGAACTGGAAAAACGATCCTGACAGAAAATCCTTGCTTCTGCGTGGAGCGCGCCAGGTTGGCAAGACCTACAGTTGTCGAGAGCTGGGTCGATCTTTTGAAAACTTTATCGAGATAAACTTTGAAATCAATCCGCAACTAGCTGAAATTTTCAATCGTGATCTTGATCCCCAGCGCATTATCCGCGACCTGGGTCTGTTGACCGGCGCGAATATTGTGCCGGGCAAAACGCTTCTTTTTTTCGATGAAATACAGGAAGCACCAAAGGCTGTTAAGTCACTTAGATATTTCCATGAATTGCTACCGGAGCTACATATCATTGCTGCCGGTTCTCTTCTGGACTTTGTGCTTGAAAACATCGGCATCCCTGTCGGGCGGGTCGCATCTCTGTACATGTACCCTATGTCTTTTCTTGAATTTGTGGCCGCCCAAGGCAATCAGGCAATTGTTGAGCTTATCTTGCGGCATGACCCAACGGAACCACTCAGCAACCCCATTCACAACAAGTTATTGGCTCTTCTTGGGGAATATCTGGCAGTTGGCGGTATGCCGGAGGTGGTCCAAACCTGGATCAACCGGAAAGATTTAAGAAAATGCGCAGACATTCAGGCTTTGCTGGTTGACGCTTACAGGCAGGATTTTTCCAAATACTGCAAAAAATTCCAGGTTAAATATGTCGATTTGATATTTGATGAAATTCCTCGCTGGTATGGCAGAAAATTTCGATTCAGTAAAATTCCCGGCAACTGGAGAAAAAGAGAACTGGCACCGGCCTTTGAACTTCTTAAGAAGGCATCCGTGGCCCATGAAGTCAGACATACATCTTCCAATGGTTTACCCCTTGGAGGAGAAGCCAATCCCAATCGTTTCAAAGTGATATTCCTTGATATTGGTCTGGCCCAAAGCATTCTTGGACTGGACCTGGCAGAGTGGATCCTTAAACCGGATGCTGCTATTGTCAATCGCGGCATTCTGGCTGAAGCATTTGTCGGTCAGGAAATACTCGCATACTCCTCCCCCCAAAAAAGGGGGACCTTATTCTATTGGCATCGTGAAGCCCATGCCAGTAATGCCGAAGTAGATTATATGCTGGCGCAGGGTCAGGATATTATCCCGGTTGAAGTTAAAAGCGGCGCCACAGGGACCCTGCGCAGCCTTCACCTTTTTTTAAAGGAAAAATCATCTGTAAGCCCCTATGGAATAAGATTTTCAGGCCATAATTTCTCTGTATTCCAAAAAATACATTCTTTCCCGTTATATGCTGTGGCGAATCTGTTCCGGGATGGGCTCCTGTTGTAATGTATACCATCCGTTGATCAGGAGAAAAATGATTCTTGACTGTGTGACAAAAACCGTTATTATTATCCTTCCCGATTAACGCCAACCGCAAAGTTCCAAAACGGAAATGCCATGGACAAAATTGTTATTGAAGGCGGCCACCCGCTGAAAGGGGTCGTCAAAATAAGCGGCGCCAAGAACGCGGCGCTGCCCGCCATTGCATCGTGCCTCTTGACCGGGGGGAGGCATCGCCTGCGGGGGATTCCCCGTCTCAGGGATATTCGCACCATCAAGAGCATTATGGGAAGACTGGGAACGGTTTTCCGGGAAACCGGTGATGTGCTGGAAGTCAATTCGGACAATCTCACCGCTCACGAAGCCCCATATGAACTGGTCAAAACCATGCGCGCATCCATCCTCCTGCTGGGCCCGCTTCTCGCTCGCCTGGGGCAAGCCAAAATATCCCTTCCCGGCGGCTGCGCCATCGGTGCGCGACCGATAAACCTGCACCTGAAAGCCCTGGTCTCCATGGGCGCGGACATATACCTGGAACATGGCTACATCAACGCGCACGCCAAAAAACTGAAAGGCGCCGACATTTTTTTCGACATTCCCACGGTAACGGGCACGGAAAACATCCTGATGGCGGCCGTGACAGCCCGAGGGACCACGACCCTGCGCAACGCCGCCAATGAGCCGGAAATCAAAGATCTGGCGAAAATGCTGCGCGCCATGGGCGCTGATATCGAAGGCGCGGGCTCCGACACCATCGTGGTTCACGGTGTGGATCATCTCGCGCCCTGTGAACACACCACCATCCCCGACAGAATTGAAGCCGGCACCTTTATGATTGCCGCGGCACTGACCCGAGGAGATGTTGATATACAGGGATGCAGACCCGATCACCTCATGGCACTGACGGAAAAGCTTCGGCAGACCGGCGCTGAGATCACAAAAAGGGACGCGTCCATCCGCGTTCGAGGTCCCGAATCCATTGAAAGCGTTGATATCAAGACGATGCCTTTCCCCGGTTTTGCCACGGACCTGCAGGCCCAGTTCATGGCGCTCATGACCGTTGCCAAGGGATGGAGCATGTTCCGGGAAA